>JANRLV010000074.1:0-1831 GCA_033762195.1 Chitinophagaceae bacterium
TTGAAAATAGTAATGAAAAAATAAAAAGCAAACACCAACACAATGCGGAATCTATTGTACAGTGCAACTCCTTGCATGTGATAAATTTTAAAGGAAATTACAGAAAATTTCAGGCGTTTGAAGATTGTCGTTTAATTTTAATGAAATCCGTGCTGCCATTTGTAAATCATAACCTGATTGAAAATAATGTTTGGCAAAAAAATACGCTCCATACTACCCACCGATATCAACGTAAGCCAGTTATTCCTGGATTTCTTTAAAAGCGGAAAATCATCCGGGTTTATTCTGATCGGATGTACGGTTGCGTCGATGGTGGTGGCGAACAGTGCCTGGGGAACTGGATACCTGGATTTTTGGCACCAGTATCTGGGTCCGCTTTCGGTTGGTCATTGGATCAACGATGGCCTGATGGCAGTTTTCTTCCTGTTGGTGGGCCTGGAGATTGAACGTGAATTGTACATTGGAGAATTATCGAAGTTCAGAAATGCAATTTTACCCATCGCTGCTGCTGCGGGGGGTATGCTTATCCCGGCGCTGATCCATCTGGGCTTCAACGAAGGCTATCCCACGTCATCGGGTTTCGGAGTTCCCATGGCCACGGACATCGCATTCGCCCTCGGAGTATTATCCATTGCCGGGAAAAAGGTTCCCACGGCTCTGAAGATCTTTCTAACCGCATTGGCCATTATCGACGATCTGGGTGCCATACTTATCATCGCTTTTTTCTACACAACAGAATTAAATACATTTTACCTCTTTCTCGGTTTGGGCATATTTGCCGGTTTGTATATTCTGGGGCGATTAGGGATCCGGAACCTGCTGTTTTATATTTTACCCGGAATATTTCTTTGGTACTGCTTTTACAAATCGGGAGTTCATGCCACCATCAGCGGGGTCTTTTTAGCCTTTGCCATTCCCTTTGGTTCGGGGGACAAAAAATCACCTTCATACCAACTTCAGCATTTCTTACACAAACCCGTTGCCTATTTCATTACTCCCCTGTTCGCATTGGCAAATACCGGTATCATCCTTCAACCCGGTTTTTATATGGAATTGATTTCCCGAAACAGCTTGGGGATCATGGCAGGTCTGGCTCTAGGAAAACCCCTTGGTGTACTGGGATTTTCATGGATCGCCGTTAAGTCCAAAGTAGCAGAACTTCCCGAAAATGTAAACTGGAAGGCTATTGCCGGCGCCGGTCTGATCGCGGGTATCGGTTTTACCATGTCCATTTTCATCACCCTTCTGGCCTTTCCCGATGAGGGAACAATTGTCTCCTCGAAAATTGCAATCCTTGTAGCCTCACTGGCTTCCGCAATTGCGGGATTGATTGTATTGAGGAAGGTTTACAATAATCAAGAATCAATAATTAAAAATTAATAATTATTGATTCTTGGGTTGTGCAATCATCCCTGTGGCTGCATCATTCTCAAAACATGTTTATGAGAATGATCTTCTTACTCCTTCTCCTGCTTCATTTTGGAAGTTTGGGAAGTTTTGGTCAGACAAAAAAAGTGATCGAAACAAAAATTGAAAAAGTAACCCTTTACCGGGAGGGTGCCCAGGTAGAACGGACTTATAGGGGCCTGATTGGGAAAGGAAAACATTTGCTTGTTTTTGAAAACATCTCCCCCGATATTGATAAACAAAGCATTCAGGTTCAGACGGACACCACTGTGGTCGTTTATTCAGTTTTACATCAACTGAACTTTCTGCGGGAACAGATGAAATCCAATGAAATCACCCAATGGGAGGAGGAAAAATTAGTTCTGGAGGAAAAGATCGCATTTGAAAAAAACCTGCAGGCGGTCCTTGATCAGGAGCAAACCAT
>JANRLV010000075.1:0-12700 GCA_033762195.1 Chitinophagaceae bacterium
TTTTGTCCGGCCCCCGGGGGCCTCCAATATTATTAAAAAAAAAAAAAACTCTTTTTTTTCTGTTCGGGCCCCCCCGGGGGGGGGTTTTACCCCCCCCCCCCGGGCGCCCCCCCCCCCCCACCCCCCGCCTCCCTACCAACATCCAACATCCAACATCCATCATCCGTCATCTGTCATCCGTCATCCCTCATCCGTGATCCCCCCTGATGACCTTTTCCCCCCATCCCCGATGTAACAATAAAGCCACAACGCAGAATGCTCATGCTAAGGGATTTGATTGTATTTTAGGGATGAATTTCAAAAACCCTTCATATATCAGAACCCGGCATAATGGATGTAGCAAGGCAATTTATTGGTTTGAAGGAAAATGACGAGAAGGTATTACAGTACATCTATGTAAGTAATTACCCTAAGGTCGAACGGTTTGTGCTGGACAATAACGGCACAGCCGATGATGCCCGCGATGTGTACCAGGAAGCCTTTGTTGCGGTTTGGCGCAATGTACAGATGGACCGTTTTGAGCCCCAGAATGAATCGGCAGTAGCGGGTTATCTCTATCAGATTGCGCGAAACAAGTGGCTTGATCAAATCAGATCGGTGAAAAACAGGAAAACAACAACAATGCCCGAGAACGCCCTTGAACAGGTAGCGGACGAACCCATGATCGAAGAGGGGGATCTGCAATACCTGGAATTGGTCAAGGAAAAATATGAAGCACTGGGTGACCCATGCCGGGAGTTGTTAAAACGATTTTACTTTAAGAAAGAAAGCATGCGCGAAATTGCTGCGCATTATTCCTGGACAGAAGCCAGTGCCAAGAATAACAAATACAGGTGCTTGCAAAAGTTGAGGACCATGGTGATCAATAAAGAGGAAAAAAGTATCCAATGAAACCGCGTTACGACATATCACCCGAAGAATTTGACCAGATAGAACAATATCTGGCCGGACAACTGACAGCCTCCGAAATCACCCTCTTTGAAAAAAAGATACAGGAAGATGCTGAATGGGCGGAAAAAGTAAAAGAGGTGAAATTGCTGTTACTGGGAATCAAAGAAAATGAATTGAAAACCCGTCTGCAAACGTTTCATACGCAGATGACTGCCAACACGTCCATTAAAACGGAAACCCCTGTTCGTTCCATGGGTAGCAGAAGATGGCTGGCGGCCGCCTCGATCCTGGTAGTAGCCGCATTGGCGACCTGGTGGTTGGTTTCACGTCAGGATCCCTTTGAAAAATTATACAGCACTTATTATACCCCCGATCCCGGACTGCCTACCACCATGAGTGTGGCTGGAAACTATCAGTTTGATAAAGGGATGGTGGCCTTTAAAGCAGGCGATTATACAGAAGCCCTGCAGATCTGGACCCCTATTGCCAAAACAACGCCTTCCAACGACACGGTTAATTATTTTCTGGGCGTGACACAACTGGCCCTGAAGCAGAATGACGAAGCACTGGCCTTGCTTAAACCCATTGCCAATGACGCCAACCGGCCCTTTTACAAGGATGCCTGCTGGTACACCGGATTGGTACTCCTTCGGCAAGGTAAACCCGAAGCAGCCACTCCGTTCATTCAGAAATCCAATCATCCTGGTAGTACAGAACTAATTCAGGAAATCAACAAAAAATAATGCTCCGTAAATACCTCGTCCTACTGATGGCCGCCTTTGGCCTGGCTATCCTTTTGCCTATGCTGGCCCAGGAAAATCCCCCGGCGGCCAATGAGATCGAAAAAGCGATCGAGCAAAAGGATTTTAAAAAGGCCGATAGTCTTGTCAAACGCGATCTCGCCCTTTTTTATAGCCAGGGTAAATTGGATACGATCCCCGCTTACGTGCATTACGCTGGCAAGATCGTGTATGAACAATTGGGTACCGCCAAAGCCTCTGCTGCTGTCTTTGCCTTTATCGATACCCTCGACGCCCATAAAGGATCACCGAAATTAATGATCACCGCCTGTCGCCGGGCGGCTGAGTTTTTTGCCAACCTTGGACAAAACAGCGATGGATATAAGTCTTGCGAAAAAGCCCTTGCCTACGCCCAATTACTTACCGAAAGAAAGCAACTCGAGATCGCGCAGTGTGAATATAACCTGGGTGTCTATGCCCAGCGATTGGGAAATTTTACGGTTTCACGTAACCATCACCGTATTTCACTTTCCATTCGTGAAAAGGATCCCGGCGCTACCGCTGAAGATCTCTATTTTTCCAATAATGCAATGGGAGGAATCTATTGGTATGCTTCCCTGTACGACAGTGCGGCTTCCTGTTTTCAGAAAGCCCTGGAGAATGTTGCTAAAATGGATGAAAAGCCGATCAACCGGTTTTACCGCCCGGCCATGATCCACAACAACCTGGCGGCACTCTATAGTGCAGAGGGAAAGACCTCTGAAGGCATCCGTTCGATGGAATTATCCATTGATCATTTTCAGCAATTCATTGCCACTCCTGAACCGCATGAAAAAAAACAGGATGCCCAGGTAGGAATTCTGGAAGCGATCGATAACCTGGCTGGCCTCTATAAAGAAATTGGTGACTATGGTAAAGCCGGTGACCTGCTCCGGTACTCCTATCAACAAAAACTTAGCCGGTATAACAGCGATAACCCCGGGATCTTTATTTCGGAGATACTGATGGGGCAACACTACAACTCCATTAATGAATATGATTCCGCCATGATCTACCTCACAATGGGGTTGGATAAACTGCAAAAAGCAGAGGGGGATTATCTTTTTTGGTCAGGCGATGCGCATTTCAATCTGGCCATGGTGTATGCAAACCGGAAAGAAAATGAAAAGGCCGCTTTTTATTATCAAAAAGCAGATAGCCTCTATGAAGCGAGCTACCAGGGCACCTATGACAATGTGTACATGGATTTTTTACGCAATGCCTCTATCTTTTATGCCAGGAACAACCAATATGAAAAGGCCATGGCGGGGGCCAAAAAGGTGTATGATTACCTGCGACAGGTAGGTCAGGAGAAAAGTTTGCAGGCCTTTTATCAACTACTCAATATTGCCGAGGTAAATTATCTATCGGGAAGATATTCTGAAGCCATACGCTTTAGCCGCGATGCTCTTACCGTGGTCAATGAGAAGGTGACAGAAGGAATGACCGTACTTGATTCAGTAAAGATCGATGTATTCAAGCCCAAGGCCATCTTGCTCAATGAGCGGTCAGAATATGCCATGCGCCCTATACGCGATAGCCTTTATCTTGCCGGGGTTTCTGCCCGTCTTGAACAGGCCCTGCAAATCCTGGAAAAAAGAAAAGTGTTGATCGATGATCCGGAAAGCATCAATATCCTCATTGCCGACAATACAGAACTGATCGATTTTGCCAAACAGATCGAATGGGAACGCTATGAAAGAGGGGGACAAACCGCCCGTTTGGACCGGTTCATCAATCTCCATGAATCGGGTTTATATAACCGGATCCGCAGCCGGTTGGATAAGAAAAAAGCTGTTCGCTTTGGCAAACTCCCTATTTCGCTACAGGAAGAGGAACAAAAGCTGAAAGCAGCCATTCCTGTATCACTAAGTGGCAATAAGCCAAATAATGAACTGATCAATGACTATCTGACCTCGGTAAAAAACTGGGAAAGCTTTTTGGATAAGGTAAAAACCGAATACCCGGTGTATTACAATATGCGGTATGCCAGTTTGTTCAGGCCCCTGCCCTCGCTTCAATCGGCTATCCCGGCTAGCACCACCCTTATCCGTTATTTTTTTGTGGGTGATCAGTTATTGGCTTTGGTCGCGGACAGCAGTACAAAACACATGATACGCCTTGACGGAAAGGACGTAGAAAAGAATATTGCGCTGCTGTTACAGCAATCCTATCTGGAAAAACCTTCTACACCGGTATTGAATGCATTGTACCAGGCCTTATGGAATCCGCTGGCCCCTTCCATTCACAATCAAAAATTGATCATCATACCCGATGGTATTCTTTTCAATCTCAATTTTGAATTACTGACCCCGGACCCCATTACAAATTACCGTGAACTCGCACAAAAGGGATTGCTGGCCAAACATGATATCGTGTATCACTATAGCCTTTTCATGTTGGAAAATCAGGCTGGAGAAGAGGCGATCTCTTCCAATTATGTAGGATTTGCCCCAGGTTTTTCCGACGATTTGAAAAAGGCCTATGTCGCTACCGTGAAAGATTCAGTAAACCTGGATTTTCAGTACCTCTCGCTGCTTCCCCAACCCAATACCAATAAACTCGCCAAGAAATTCAAGAGTATACTAGGTGGGCAGGCCTACCTCAACCTGGCTTCTACTCCTTCTGTATTCCGCAAAAATGCTGGTGGGCACAAAATTATTCATATTGGTACCCATGCCGAGTTCAATAATATATATCCGGAAAGATCAAGACTCATTTTTGCCAAAACACCTTCGGTTATTCAGGATACGAACTCGCTTTTCCTCCACGATATCTACAACTGCAATGTGCAATCCGATCTTACCCTGCTGACAGCCTGCGAAACAGGTCGTCCGGGATTTCAGGATGGAGAAGGGATGGTATCCCTGGCCCATGCCTTTAATTATGCCGGAAGCCGGAGTATCCTCACCGGATTATGGAAGATCGACGAATCGTCCAGCAGCCAGATTACCGAGTCTTTTATCAGCCATCTCAAAAAAGGCCTTTCCTCCGACGAAGCCCTTCGCCAGGCCAAAATCGACTACCTAAACAAGAACCCTGACCGTGTGCTTGCCCCGGCCTATTGGAGCGGCCTGGTACTGATGGGCCGCCCGGGCACTATTTCTTTTGCCCAAACAGGCTGGCCCTGGTGGTGGTTCGCCATAGGTGGAGTGCTGCTGGCAGGTGTTGCGGGGTGGTGGATGAAGAAGAAAAAATAAGAAATAAGGAACGGAGAAATAAGGAATAAGGAAGTTTGAGCTGGTTCTCTTTCACTTCCTTATGCCTTATTTCTCCGTTCCTTATTTCTTATTTCTCATTTCTCCCTGATGACCTTTCCCCGGCTCCCCGATGTACTGTAAATCAAAGCCACCACCAAAACAGTACACGCGTATGAAAAAGTTCTTGATTCTCGTTTTCGTCCTTGCCCTCCACCAGGCAGGCCAGTCCCAGATCAGTTATGGCGCTAAAGCCGGACTCAATCTGGCCTCCATTGCATTTTCCAGCGAAGATTACACTACCAGCATGAAACCAGGTTTCCATGCCGGTGGTTTCGTCCAGTATTCATTAAAGGATAAACTGGGCATCCAGGCCGAAGTTGTTTATTCCGCCGAAGGAAACAAATGGATCTGGAAACCCAATGCCACCAAAGCCACGATCAATACTTCCCATATCCGGATCCCCCTTATGGTTCAATACAAGATCGGGAATGGTATCCTGGTAGAAGCTGGCCCTCAATACAGGCTTTTGCTCACCATTAAACAAACAGCCCTGGGAGCTACACATGATATCAAACCACTTTACTACGGTGGTACGTTCGGAGTAGGCGTTGGCGCTGCCTATGAACTTCCCGGAAAGATCAAGGGGTTGAAAGCCGGCGTTCGCTATAGCCGTGACCTCTCCAAAATGAACAAGCAAAATGTGGGGGGCGGAAATCTTACCGGATCCGTCATCGCGATATCCGTACAATATCAACTATCCAAATAACTCATCTACTCATCACTTCAAACCTAAACCAATGAGAAAATTACTCATCCTTGGCATCGCTTTGTCTACCCTGGCACTGACCAGTTGTTCCAAAAAATCAGGGGGCGGCGATCCCGACCCGGATCCCAACCCACCGGTAACCCAGAATGATATACCTGCTATTGACAATGCAGTCACTGCTTTCATGAGCACTTATACTATTCCCGGTGTATCCATCGCCATTACAAAAGACAACAAACTGGTCTATGTGAAATCGTATGGGAAAATGAGTGCTTCTGATAATACACCTATCACCAATAAAAGCCTGTTTCGTATAGCCAGCGTATCCAAACCAATCACGGCTGTGGGGATCATGAAATTACTGGAAGCCAATAAACTTACACTCGACTCAAAAGTGTTTGGTGCTGGAAGCATCCTGGGAAATGATTATCCCTCGTCTAACCTGGCGAGTGTAACGGATCTCACTGTACGTCATTTGTTGCATCATACTTCCAATGCCTGGCCCAATGATGGAAACGATCCCATGTTTCAGCAACCCTCGTTTAATTTCGATCAGCTGATTAAATGGACCCTTGATAATTATTCCGCACTCGGTCCCCGTGGCGTTTACCGCTATTCCAACTTTGGGTATTGCGTACTCGGTAGGATCATTGAGAAATTATCGGGTAAGACCTACGAGCAATTCATCAAAGATGATGTTCTCACACCCTGTGGTATCACCACTATGATGCTCGGTGGTAACACACTTGCCGACCGAAAGGCCAATGAAGTAATCTATACAGGCCAGGGAGGATTTAGTCCCTACAATATGAATGTAACCCGGATGGATGCCCATGGCGGATGGATCGCATCTGCTACCGATCTCGCCAAATTCATGGTCAGGGTGGATGGTTTCCCTGGAAAACCAGATATCCTTCAACCTGCCACCATCACAACCATGACCACCCGTTCGGTTCCCTCCTCCAACTATGCCTGTGGCTGGGGAGTGAACAATGCCAATCATTGGTGGCATACCGGTGGTATCCCGGGCACCGCTACCGAGATCATTCGGTCCAGTACTGGTTATTGCTGGGTGATCCTGTGTAACTCACGGAGTAACAACGCCAATTTCAATGGAGCGCTGGATAACCTCCTCTGGCCCTTCATGAACACCACCACTGGCTGGCAGGATATTGATCAATTCTAACCCCTTACCTAATACAAATTGAGTATTTCCTCACCCTTCAGGTAAAACTAACATTGCACCTGAAACGAATCCTGCCCCCGAATCATTCCTAACCACAAAAACAATTTTTTTATGAGCCACTCTGTAGAACGCTACGTCATCAAACACCTCTCGGGCAGCAAGCTCAATCAGGTGGAAGAATTTGACTTTAGCAAAAATGAACTCTCCATTGGCCGGTCCGCCGGCAGCGATATCCAATACGACCCGGAAAGGGAAGTAGTGGTAAGCCGCGAACATGGTAAGATCACCAAGATCAGTTCCGAACCTCCCAAATTCGCCATCACAGACAACAACAGCCGGAACGGCATTTTTGTCAACAAGAACCGCGTCAAAGGCACCATTGAACTCCAGCCCGGTGATGAGGTTCAATTGGGAAACAACGGTCCTGTTTTCTCCTTTGATATCTATCCACGTCCTCAGGATATGATGGCGGCCACCCGCGTTGTGGAAATCCCCACCAGCATCAAAGCCACTACCATCTCTGAAGTGACCCAGGCCGCTTCTGCCGCAGCTTCAGAACCCGTAAAAACAGGTTTAGGTAAACAGACGGTAGAGCGCATGCTTGTAGCGGAAAGAAAGAAATCTTTCAATACCATGGCCTTTGTGATCGGTGGCCTGGTACTCGTATTGGGGGCACTCGGTTTTGCTTTCCGGGATAAGATCTTTGGCAAAAGCGAAACGGTGATCAACAATATCGTTGCCGATACGACCAACAAAAACAAAAAGACACCGGATGTGATCAACCGTGAAAATGACGCCAAGGTCGTTCAGATCGAATTTGGCTGGCAGCTTCGCGATACCCGCACGGGTGATGAACTCTGGCATGAATATGTTCCGGTAAAAGATGCCGCTGGTAATATCCGCTTTGTTGCCCTCTATATTCAAAACGCACAAGGTGTAATCGAACCTTATATCAATGTAAAACGCAATGTGGCAGATGGTATACCGGTTGGTATGACCGGCGCCAGTGGCTCTGGTTTTGTAGTATCTGAAGACGGATACATCATGACCAACCGCCATGTGGGTGCCGGATGGCATACCCGCTGGGATTTTGCCAATTACGCCTTTCCCGGATTGCTGATCTCCGTAAACGCCAATGGCAAAGAGGTCATTGACTACAATTCTGCCGTCATGCCCGAACAGGTATATGGCTGGGTGCCTGCTAACACAACCATGGTAGGTGGTGAAACAGTAATGCCTGGTGTTATCCAGGGTGAAAACACTTACCTCCATGTGATCTTCTCTGGTAGTTCAGAGCGCCGTTTGGCTCGTTTGGCCCAACCATCTGATGAACATGATGTGGCCCTGGTAAAAGTTGACATCCCCACCCCTCTTCAAAAAGTAAAGATGGTAGACAAAACCTCTTCCATCGTTCCAGGCCAATCAGTAACCGTTATGGGTTATCCGGGTGTGGCGCCACAACAGGTCGCTGTAAGAAACTCCAAAGACCCCTTCAATCCTGAAATGAAGGCGGCAACAATACCCACTCCAACTGTAACCCCGGGAAGTATTGGCCGGATCATCCCCGCCTCTTCCATGAAGGACATGCGCTTTAGCGGTTTTGGTGACTCCTACCAGCTTACCGTTACAGCCACTGGCCCAGGTAACAGCGGCGGACCACTCTTTGATGACGAAGGCAATGTGATCGGAATCTACTACGCCAGCAATACAGATGGCGCCGGTACAAGAATCACGTTTGCTGTACCTATCAAATATGGCTTGCAGTTGATGGGCGTGAAGAAATCGTGAGGGAGGGAGGCGTGAGGCGGGAGATGTGAGACGTGAGACGAGAGGCGTGAGGCGTGAGACGTGAATAGTGAATAGTGAATAGTGAAATCTAAAACTTACTACTTAATATCAAAACTATATCTCTTAACTGACGTCTGACGCCTCACAACTCACGTCTCACGTCTCACCACTAACAACTCACCATTCACCATTCACTATTCACTATTCACTATTCACCATTCACTACTCACCATTCTTCCCCCAATGCCCCCCCTCCACACCACCATATCCGGCTACATTCTCCAGGAGCGCATCGGCTCAGGCGGTATGGGAGAAGTGTATCGGGCCTGGCATCCTGGACTGGGAAGAAAGGCAGCGATCAAGATACTCCATCAAAAAGACCAGGCGGAGCGGTTCAAACAGGAAGCCTATATCCAGTCATCTGTTGACCATCCGCATATCGCAAGGCTCTTTGAATACACAGTGTCGGGGGATACACCCTGCATCATCATGGAATATGTGGAGGGGGAACCTTTGGATCAATACCTCCGCCAGAAAGGAAGGATTCCGGAAACGGAACTCCTTTTTATCCTGGAACAGATCACCAGCGCATTGGAATATCTCCATGCACGAGAGGTATTGCACCGGGATATAAAACCTTCCAACTTTCGTCGGCTTCCGGATGGCCGGATCAAAATGCTTGATTTTGGTATTGCCAAATACAAGTATTCTCCCCGGCTTACGCAACAGGGATTTGTGGTTGGCACCACTGAATACATGGCACCAGAACAATTCGATCAACAGGTAGACCTTCGTTCGGATATCTGGAGCTTCGGGGTTATGACCTACGAATTAGCAACCGGTTATCTCCCTTTTGAAGCTACCAATCCCATAAGCCTCCGGTCAAGGATCGGAAAAGCCAGTTTTACAAATCCAAAACTGCTGGTCCCGGGTCTCGATGAACGTATCATTTCCCTGATCGATAAGTGTATACGCGTCAACCCTGCACAACGTCCGACCGCCGCACAGGTGCAAGGGATCCTGAAAGGCACCAACCGGGTGATACCCAAACTCAGTACACTTAAAGAGCGACTTCCACAATGGTCGCCCTTAGTCTGGGTGGGACTATTGATCCTCGTAGTAGTGATTACGATCTCCCTCATTCCCGCAAAGAAAGAGATCATCCGGAACGGACCGGGAGGACTTAATCCTGCTGATGTAGGTAAACCAGTACAGGTGAATATGCGCAGCATTACCATCAATGTACCGGGTGTGGAGAAAGCCACACTTGTATTTCCCGATGGAAGTCGGCAAGCGGCCCCTTATACCATCCATGGTAAAGAGGGAGAATCCGTGAAATTTCGGATCGAAGCCGATGGATATGAACACAAAGAAGTAGCCTTTGATCTGGTGATGGGACCCCGTACATATGATTTTGTCTTGGATAAACTAAACAGGGAATAATGTTTTGGAAAAATATATTTAAACGCAAAGAAAAATCGGCACTGCCTACTCACCGCACCGAGATCATTGACTCCGGTCATATCAAAGTGGTGGTACGTACCGATCTGGGAAATATTCGGCTCAATAATGAAGACCTCGGTCTGTTCTATCGCATTGCCGATGAACAAGTGATCCGGGAAAAGGGCTATCTCTTATTGGTTGCTGATGGAATGGGTGGTCACCAGGCCGGTGAGGTTGCCAGCCGCATGGCTTCTGAAATCATCAGCCAGGAATATTTCAAATCGGAGAAGAACGGAGGGATCGAGAAGAGCCTGCGACGCGCTTTTCTCTCCGCTAATCAGCAAATATTCCAATCTGCTTCTAAAAACAAGGAGCAGCATGGAATGGGTACTACCTGTACCGCTTTGGTGGTAACAGAGCAAGCCATTCATTTTGGCCATGTTGGCGATAGCCGCGCCTATTTATGGAAAAAGAATGCCATCCACCGTATCACCGAAGACCATACCTATGTTCAGGAGTTGGTACGAAGTGGGGAGATCACTCGCGAGGAAGCCGAAACCCATCCCAAGCGAAATATCCTGACCAATGCCATGGGAACAAAACCCGATGTTAAAGTGGATACGGGAAAATTCCACCTGCCCTTCGAAACAGGCGATCGTCTCCTGCTATGCTCCGATGGGTTGTATGACTATCTGGTGGATTCAGAGATCGCCCAATGGCTTTCGGGAAATACCATCACCGAAGCGGCAGAACAAATGATCCAGGAAGCAAAAAACAGAGGAGGACATGACAATATCACCATTGTACTGGCAGAAAAAACATCCGGTGAAACAGATTCACCGGCCAAAGAGACCCGTGACTTTGACCTGCCGGTTACCAAAGAACTTGATTTACCATGATCGGACAACACATACAGAATTACCAGGTGACCGCCCATTTGGGAGAGGGAGGCATGGGTACTGTTTACAAAGCCACCGATACGGTTTTGGGGCGGGAGGTAGCACTCAAAATGCTGCACACCCCGCTGATCAACCAATCGCAATTTCTGGAACGTTTTCGGAAAGAAGCACGTATCCTGGCCCAGTTGCTCCACCCCAATATCACCGCCATTTACAATTTCATCGAGCAGAACAACAGCCATTACATGGTGATGGAATTTGTGGAAGGCAAGAACCTGGACAGTCTGCTGCGCCAGCACCGTGTACTATCCTATCAAACTATCGTGCCCGTTTTTATCCAGGCCCTGGAAGGATTGCATCATGCACATAGAAAAGGCATCTTCCACCGCGACATCAAACCCTCTAATCTGATCCTTACACCCGATGGCACCGTCAAGGTCATGGACTTTGGTATTGCCCGCATGGCAGGGGAACAACGGATGACCCAGGTAAACCGGGTCGTGGGTACCGTGGAATTCATGGCGCCGGAGTTGATACAGGGAAAAGATCCTTCTGTTGCCTCGGATATCTATGCTACGGCTGTAACCATGTTTGAATTACTTACCGGTAAACTCCCATTTGAGAGCACGACGGATTTCAATCTCATGCAGGAGATATTACAGAAAAAACCACCGGCACCGGATAAACTCAATGCGGCAATTCCCAAAAGCCTGAGCCAGATTCTGCTCAAAGCCATGGAAAAGAAACCTGAATCGAGATATCCTGATGCCCGTGCTTTTCAGCAAGCCCTGATCAATGCCTTTCCCCAATTAAGGGAGATCGATATGCAGGCATTGGCACCTTCCACACCTATGACCCAGGTGATCTCCACCACCGGCAACCATCCTCTGGCTACGCAAGTGGACACCCTGCGTACCGGCGACAATGCGCTGCCCGCGATGACCCGGCTTCAACAGAAATGGGAAGGACTAAATAAGAAACATGTAGGCATTGCGGCCGGTGTTCTTGCCCTACTGATCGTTGTGACCAGCCTTTTATTTGGCGGCAAAAAAGATCAGGTATCAGATAACACCTTATCCCCTCCCGATAGTACTGTAAAAACAAATGTAGTTAACCAAACTTCCACCTCATCCGGTGAAAATAGTGGGGGTGGCTCGATGCCGGTTAACCGCACTGTGACCACCAATCCCCCATCCGAAAGGTTTCAGCCGATAGATGAACCCAAAAAAGGAAATGAGGGAAACCAAAAACCAAAAGAAGATAAGAAACCTGTTATTCCCAATGAAAAGCCCAAGGAAGACCCGATAGAGATCAAACCCATTGTCGTTACTCCCAAAGAAGAACCGAAGCCTGATCCCGTTCCGGTCAATCCACCGGAGAAAAAAGCCACACGCACCATCTCGTTGGTCAACCGGACAGAAGTCAGTCTTTACCTGCGCGAAAACATCAATGGCAACTCAGCCTTTGCAGGTCAATCACTCAGCTTTACCGTTACGCGTCCCGTGTATTACAACGGTGAGGTCATTGTAGAAAAAGGGGCTTCTGCCAGTGGGCGTATTACTAAAGCGGGTAACAAGAAATTATCAATCGTCATCAGTTCGGTTACTGCTGCCAATGGCCAACGGATCCCCTTGCAGGAAACAGAACTCAGCGGACGGATCGAAGAGATCCTCGCCAGTCGAAACTATTCAGCTTATATAAAAAAAGGAATTACCATCACTCTCTAACCAAAAAAATCAACAATCATG
>JANRLV010000076.1:0-20218 GCA_033762195.1 Chitinophagaceae bacterium
CCCCCCCGATCTATCCATACACAATGGGGAACGATCGTATGGGGAAAAATTTTTTGAAGTTCAATATCGTTGACTACAGATGGACTTTTTACATTGAAAACAGACTCTAGCTTATCTAAAATGGGTTTAACTTTTTTAACATCTTCGTAAGCGACAGGCATTATTTGAACCTTGTCTGCATAGATTTTATTTAACGAATCGATTTTTACAAAAGACTCAACACAAGGTTTGCACCATGTGGCCCAAAAATCCAGGATTACGATCTTTCCTTTAAAATCAGAAATTTTTAGCTCCGGTTGTTGATAGTTAATCAACTTCATTGGTACATCGGGACATTTATCACCTACAGTTATGCTCTTAGTCTGTGCGTTTACTATACAAACAACAAAAAAATTTCCGAGTAACAGCAATACTATTCCCTTCCTTATATTTTCAAAAGACATGTTATTTAGTTTATATGGTGTAATAAATACTCGCTTAGATCAATAGCCTGTGTTCTGAGTTAAATTGGGAGCATTTTGCAACTCTTGAAGAGGTATAGGGAAAAGTTTGTCGGTTGACTGCCATCCGCTTCCTTTTATGGGCGACAAAACACTATCAGCTTTATTAGTTCTTTTCAAATCAAACCAGCGATGCCCCCATTCTATAAAAAGCTCAGATCTTCTTTCTGCATTTACGGCAACTAACGTCTGGGATTGAGTAAGTGAATTCATAAGATTTATCAGCCCAGCTCTTGTTCTTATCACATTCAGGTCATCAATGGCATCATTTAGTTTATTCAAATTTGCTCTTGCCTCCGCTCTTATTAAATATAATTCCCCGCATCTTAGCATCATTGTTGCCTCAACAACAGAACTACTCCCACTTCCCCGAATTTTATACTTAGAGGGGTAGTAATAGGTTTGTCCGTTATATACATGAGCCGTTAACCAGTTAATTTTTCGGTTGTCTCCAATCTCAAATGAATTATAAAGATGGTCATCAATTATATAATTAGGCATTGCGTCACTAGCATAGGGTATAAATAAAGCGCCTTCATATGTCGCATCATAAGCGGGATATTGGTCGTAAATGGGCATTAATTGCCAAATAGCCTCATGACTTCCTTGTAGAAAAACACTTGATAAAGCTGGCAACGGTGTATAAAGACCTGATGAAATCACCTCATTTGCTTCTGACTCTGCACCCGTCCAATTACCTATATATAAATAGGCTCTTGCCAGTAAAGTTGTTGCCGCCCACTTGTTTGGTCTTACCCTGTTGCTTGTGGGATACTCTGAATTTAATAGGGACTTAGCATCGTTCAAATCTTGAATGATTTGCTCATAGACTAAATTAACATTACTTCTGCTTAATTTACTTGTTATCCGCCAGTCAGCAGTAGTTGTCAACGGCACATCTCCAAACAAGTTAGTAAGGTAAAAGTGGATAAACGCTCTTAAAAAAAGACACTCTCCTTTAAGCTGATTTTTCAGAGCTGGAGAAACTATACTTTTCGCTGACTCTAACGCTGCCAAACATTCATTAACCTGATATAAATAGGAGTAAGCTTGTCTCCAAATTAATAAAACAAATGCATTATCGGATAATATTTCATTCTGTTTAAACTGTCGAAGAAAGGGGGCTGTGATTGCAAAATCCGTCAATTCATCGGACGCCAAGCCTGGCAAAATTGTTATACCGCTTGTGGCAAAGGTCACATTTTCAGAAGCTGTCAGCATACGGCTATAAATCCCTAGAACAGCAGATAAAGCAGTTTCATCTGAGGAGAATGCAGCCACAGTTGTAATACTATTATTGGGTTGATTTATCTCCACAACTTTTTTACAAGAAGGTAAAAAATGGATCAATTGAACAAACAAAATGATTCTTATTGAATTAGAACTGATTTTCATAATTTAATTTTTTAAAGGCTTAAATTGATTCCCATAGTAAGTGCTCTCATCGGAGGCATGCCCCGGCCAAAATTTCCAGTTTCAGGATCCATCCCTTTGTATTTTGTAAAGGGAATAATAAATACATTTTCTCCCTGCAAAAAGAAACTGACGCGGGTAAGTTTTAATCTCTTCAACACGCCATCACCAAGAGAGTAGGAAATAGAAAGGTTTTGCAATCGTATAAACGAGGCATCAGAATACATCAAATCGGAGTAGCGAAGATTGGATAAAGAAGTGCTGCTATTAAGAGCAAGTTTAGCTATATCAGTAATGTCACCAGGTTTTCGCCACCGACTTAGAATTTCTACAGGCATGTTCGTAGATGTAATTGGCCCTTTTAAAGAGGCTAGGAAGCCATTTATTCCACTTTGTTTAATGACCCTAAAAAATGCACTTATTGTAAAGTTTTTAATTTCGAAATTATTGCCCAAGCCACCACTAAATACTGGTGTCAGATCATAAGCAAACCTGTCATCATTTGGACCGAGAGTGCGGCCAATTGTGCCATTCCCTGTTCTATCCTCATAGGTATACATACCAGTCAAAGAATCAACTCCTGTATTATGCAAAAGCCTAACAAGAGAAATAGGTTTTCCAATCTCGAGATTTTCCCTGAAAGGTGATTGATCCAATCCAGGATAAGCAATGAGCTTATTCCTATTAAAAGAAAAATTTGAAACTATTGTCCATTTAAATTTCTTTCTGTTAAATATTTTCGCTGTCAAAGTGTATTCCCAACCTGTATTCTGCACGAGAGCTGGTGAGTTGTTCACTACACTACCAAAACCGGATAAATAGGGAAGTCTAAAATCTATAAGTTGGTTGCCGCACCTGTTCCTATACCATGATGCCGAAAACATTACACGATCTTTAAAAAAACCTGTTTCAATTGCAGCTTCCAACTTCTTATTGGTTTCCCAATGAAAATCTGGATTGTTTAACTGAATAGGATATAGGGCTGCGGTTCCTTGATAAGGAGCTGTACCCTGCCAACGGGATAAATAACTATAATCTCCTATTCCATCTCCACCAGTTACGCCATAACTGGCTCTTAATTTTCCGTAGCTTAGGAAATGAATATTTTTCATCCAGGATTCTTCTGAAAATATCCAAGCCCCACCGATTGCACCAAAATTGCCAAATTGTTTATCAGAGCCAAAACGTGAAGAACCATCTCTTCTTAAAGAAAGATTTACGATATACTTATCTAATAAGTTATAATTAATACGTCCGAACAGGCCGGCATATCGGTAGGCAGAGTAATTATCCGCATTGACCGAAATACTACTCGCAGCCTTCATGTCACCGATTAATGCGTCAGTAGTAAATCCTGTGGCTCGTATCGAAGTTCCTTTTGTGGTATTGTGTTGAATAGAAGCACCAATCAATACATTCAATTTTCCTTTGCCAAGGTGATCGTTGAAGGTAATTTGTGGCTCAATGGTCCAGTTTTTTATCACATTCTTGCCAAAATCGCTAAATCTAGACAGAATTGATTGCGGCGGTCTTGATGACTTTGGGTACTTATATACCTGATCTAGCCTCGTGTCTGTATACCCAAGTGAGGTTTGAAGATGCAATACCCTGCTGATCTGGTAACTCAGAGAAATATTGCTGATCAAATTGTTGGTTTGTGCATCATACTTTTGCTTAAATGAACCAAATGTAAAAGCACTTTGCATATCCTTCCAGCCCTCCCAATTCAAGTTTCCGATGCTGTCGAAAATAGGAGGGGCGTTAGGCGGGAGTAGCGCTGCGTCACCGGGAAGGTTTACATAATCCAGTTTATTATATGAATAATTGGTAATCAAATTAACCCGTAAATTATTGGTGATTTTATTGCTTAAGGAAAACTGGAAAGAACCTGATTGGCTTGCTCCGCTCACAGTTAGAATATCGGTCGAACGGCTGTAGCCACCTCCAATCCGATATTGTGTTTTGCCATCTCCACCTGATAATCCAAGCTGAACATTTGTTGACCGCCCCACTCCACCATATATTTCTTTTTGCCAGTCGATGTTACGGGTAGAATCCCATATTTTTATGTCTGGCCAGAAAACATCGAAAGCAGGATCATCAAGAACACTCCCGAGCCCTTCGTTTACAAACGACTCTCTCCTTATCTCTAAATATTGCTGTGTATTCAATAATTTCCAGTATCGAGTAACTTTATTTATGCCCTGGTATACATTTACATCCAACTTAGGCTTGCCAATTTTTCCCTTTTTCGTTGTTATTAAGATAACTCCATTGGAGGCTCTTGAACCATATATTGCTGTTGCATCAGCATCCTTCAATACCTCAACACTTTCTATATCTGAGGGGTTAATGCTGAACAATGGACTTTGTCCAATCGCCGGTCCTTCTATCCCGCTTACGGTCAAAGAAAGTCCTTCGCTCTGAGAAAAATTACCTCCTCCGACGAAATAGGGTACGCCATCAACAATGTAAAGAGGATCGGCTAGTCGAGAAGAAAGGCTATTTCTACCCCGCAGTTCCACTTTAAACGGTGAACTAGCAAATCCATTTGTTTGAGTTATATTCAAACCAGCGACTCTGCCCTGAAGTGCTTGCAAAACGTTCATCACTGGTTGTTTTTCAATTTCTGCTGCAGTTACTTTGGCTATATTACCAGTATTAAAACGGTTGGTTGTAGTGCCGTAGGCCTGCACCACAACGTGGTCAAGTTCATTGGATGCAACTTCCAGTGCAAGAAAAATCGTTTTGGTATCACCTACTTTTACCGTTTTCTGTGTATAGCCGGTATAGCTTATTGTTAATACATCTCCGGCCTCAACACCCGTTAATTTAAAATTTCCATTGGCATCGGTTTGTGTCCCCCTCCCGGTTCGTTTTATAACTACTGAGGCACCGGCTAGTGGTTCTCCTTCTTTGGTTGTTACTTTCCCGGTTATTTCGATAGGCGGTAACACCACAGCTTCATCCCCCATATTCTCCTTTGGACTAACCAAACTCACTTTCACCACCACCACCTTATCCACCACCGCATAACTAAGCGGTTGTGATTTAAAGAGGAGCAGGAGTACTTCATCCAGCGTGGAGTTGCTGATAGAGAGGTTTACTGGTTTAGCCTGGGTCAGCACATCGTTGGCATACACAAAATTGTAGCCGGTCTGTTTTTTCAGACTTCTAAACACTTCTTCAATGGGCGCGTCCTTTACCCGGAGCGATACCTTCTGGCTATGGCCATGGGCACTTGCGGTTAAACCAGCAGCAAGAAGAAGGATGGCGGTAAGCTTCATAATCAACAGCAATTTGGCAGTTAGCGCTAAACCTGTACTGGTCCGCTTCCGTTGGAATGCAGAACAAGCCGGTTTCAGCATGGCGGTTAAATCCATAACTTTGCAGTGTCCCGATAGCCTCGGGACAGGTTTGGGTTAAGAAATGAGTAATGCTTTTAAGAACTCCGGTTCTCAACGGGTATTTTTAATCACAATGATCTTCTTTCCTTCTATCCGGAAATGAACCTTTCCGGTAAGCTCCAGGATCTTAAACAGATTGGCAGCGGATAAATCGCGGGGTATGGTTCCATTCAATCGCTCATTGATGCTTTGCTCAAATACCACTTCCACATCATACCAACGGGCTACCTGCCGCATGATATCTTCTATACTGGTATTGTTAAATTGAAAGGTGCCGTTTTTCCAGGCAAGGACTTGGTTTATATCGGGAGAGGCGATTAACGTGAGACGTGAATCGTGAGGCGTGAGACGTGCTTGCTGGCCGGGAGCTAATACAATTTCTCGCGGCGTACGCGGCGATTCTTTTGAGGCCGCAGCGTCCTTTGCCTCGTTGCGAGCGCTGCGAGAAACTTTAACCCGGCCTTCGAGCAAGGTCACCCTGATATCCGCCTCGTCATCATACGCATTCACATTAAAGTGTGTACCCAACACCATCACCTCCATATCCCCCTTACGTACATAAAATGGCTTTGTTTTATCATGGGCTACTTCGAAATAAGCTTCGCCTGTTATCTCTACCTTTCTTTCCAACGGTGAAGCCGCAAAGGACGCGGGATAGCGCAAGGAAGAACCAGCATTGAGCCATACGCGGCTGCCGTCGCTTAGGGTGATGTCGATGACTTTGGAACCGCGGGGGTTAGTTAGAGTGTTAAAGAGGGGTCCGGGGTCCGGGGACGAGGGTCCGGTGTATTGATAGACTATTTTTCCGTCTGCTTGTTTTATTAGTTCTACTCCGCTTTGATTCGCTAAAAGACCATTTTGTAAGCTGTCTAAAGAAACTATTCTCCCATCACTCAATGTGACCCTGGCCTTACTTACTTCAGGTGCGGAAACATCCGCCACAACCCCGGTCTCCGGACCCCCGACCCCGGACTTATCCCCCGGCCCCCGGACCATAATTAACCAAAGTCCCACAGCCACCACCATCACCACCACTGCTACAGCCCACCAATGTTTAATGCGAAACCTGGGCTCCATGGAAACAACAGGCGCTTCACCGTGTAGTATCAACACCAACATCTCCTTTGTCTTTTCCTCAGGCAATACGATCTCGCCCTTTACCTCGCTCCAATACTGCTCAAGAAGTTGTTGCAGTTCGGTTTCGTTTTGCAGAGAGAGTGCCAGGGCCGACAGCTCCCGCTTTTCAGCGGCATCGCATTGGCCTTGCACATAACGCGCAAAGAGATATGTCAATCGTTGATTCGACATGGTAATGTGTAGTTAGGATAGGCTTTAATGAATTAACCTAAAATTGACCCTTTGATAATGTGACAAATGGGAAGAAGGGTAGTACCAGAAAAAGAGAAAGTTTTTTCCGTGCTGTGGAGCTTAGATACCGGTCAACTGATAAAGGGCATAGATTATAATAGCATTGGAGCCATACTGGCGTCCCATCTCCTCGCGGAGAAAACGAAGGGCTTCATGAAGATGGTTCTTCACCGTTCTTTCGGCAATGCCGAGTTCGCGGGCTATTTCCGCAATACGAAGCCCCTGCTGGCGACTCATGATAAATACCTGTCGCTGCTGGGGGGTGAGCTGGTCAACCGCCGCCCGGATAGAGGCAAGCACCTCCCCATGGGTGATGCGGTCCTCGCCTTCCAAGCCGGTGCCCAATCCCTGGTCACGACCTATCTCGGAAAGGATGAGGGTCTCCTTGGCCATGCGCCGGAATATATTGATGGATTGATTACGCGCTATACCATATAAGTACGCGTTGAGGTTGTCGATCTGGGGAATTTCGGCCCTTTTGGTCCATAATTTCAAAAAAACCTCGTGGACCGTGTCCTCGGCCGTCTCGGGAGAGCCGGATAGCTTTAAAACATACGTATATAACTTATCCTTATATGCGAGAAAAAGCGCGCGGAAAGCTTGTTCGCTCCCCTCGGCCAATTGCCGCAGCAATTCAGGTTCATTATAGACGGGCTCGTTGGTCAATGACTTTAAGTAAAAACGCTCAGGCTAAAGTAAGGAAAAGCTAACACTTGTTCAGACGCCCATATATCTCTAAATGCTGCATACGGAATCACAAACCATACATAATGCCGCCATAATACCCAACTATTCAATTTACTATGACCTAAATAAAGGACAGATGTAAAAAACCTCTGCGTAACTCTGCTCCCTCATGTTCTCTGCGGTGAACTCCCTTTCAACTCAGCTCAAAAAATGACGCTAATCATACCCTTTCCCCCCCACACTGTCCTACCTTTAAAGTGCTAAAACAAAGAAAATGAAAACCATAATCGTTCCTACCGACTTTTCGCCCGTTGCCACCAACGCCATGAACTACGCGGCGGATATGGCCCAGGCGATCAATGCCAGTATTACCCTGTTGCATGTGTACCAGGTACCTGTTTCGATGACGGAAGTCCCGGTGGTCATGGTCTCGGTAGATGAACTGAAAAAAGGCAGTGAGGAAAAACTGAAGGAATTAAAAACCGGTCTGGAACATATCAGCTCGGGTAAACTGAAAGTATATACTGAATCGCGTATGGGGAACACGGTTGATGAACTGGAAGACCTTTGCCAGCACCTGGAACCCTTTGCCGTGATCATGGGGACCAAGGGATCAACCGGTGTGGAAAGGATCCTCTTTGGCAGTACCACCCTCACCGCCATCAAACACCTGAAATGGCCCGTGATCGTTGTACCGCCCGGAAAAGAATATGGAAAGGGGATCAAGAAAGTTGGCTTTGCCTGCGATTTTCAACAAGTGGTGGAAACCACACCCACCGACTATATCAAATCAGTGGTGAATGAAATGCACGCGGAATTTCATGTGCTGAATGTAGACTATGAAGGAAAACATTTTGAACCCGATACGCCGGAACAGTCTTTATTGCTGCATACCTTGCTGGAAGACATGAACCCGAACTATCATTTCATCAACCATGAAGATATCGAAGACGGGATCAATGATTTTGCAGAAAAAAACAATCTTGACCTGCTGATCACCATTCCGAAAAAACACAAACTACTCGACGGGATATTTATACCAAGCAGCACGAAGCAGTTGCTGGTGCAGTCGAAGGTGCCAGTAATGTGTGTCCACGAATAAATAATTCGTGTCATTAATATTGCGCGTTGCCGGGAGTTCGTGGAAAAGCAATTACATCCCGAATATTCGTCATACCCGTAACAAACTGTACCATTCTTTCAAACCCAAGCCCAAAGCCTGCATGAGGCACGGTGCCAAAGCGACGGGTATCGAGGTACCAGTTCAATTCATCCACGGGAACATGCATTTCCTGCATCCGGTTCTCCAATACGCTGAGTCTTTCCTCGCGCTGGCTGCCACCCACGATCTCACCAATACCAGGTGCGAGGATATCCATGGCCGCAACGGTTTTGCCATCCTCGTTGACCCGCATGTAGAAGGCCTTGATGTCTTTGGGGTAATTATATAATATAACCGGGCGTTTGAATTCTTTTTCTACCAGGTAGCGTTCATGTTCACTCTGGAGATCCATGCCCCAACCGGTAACGGGGTATTGAAATTTCTTTTTCTTATTGTGGTTGCTGTTCTGCAATACTTCGATGGCTTCGGTATAGCTGAGCCGTTTGAATTCATTGTTCAGAACAAACTCGAGTTTCTCTACCAATCCCATTTCGCTCCGCTTATCCTGGGGCAATTGTTTTTCTTCGTCGGCCAGGCGTTGCGCCAGAAATTCAATATCCTCACGGTTATTGTCAAGCGCATAGCGGATAATGTATTTGATAAATGATTCCGCCAGGTTCATATTGTCTTCCAGGTCGTAGAAGGCCATTTCCGGTTCGATCATCCAGAACTCGGCAAGGTGACGCGCGGTGTTCGAGTTTTCGGCGCGGAAGGTGGGACCAAAGGTGTAGATCTCCCCAAAAGCGGTGGCGGCGAGTTCCCCTTCCAATTGTCCGCTTACAGTAAGGTTGGTTGATTTTTCAAAAAAGTCTTCTTTAAAATTGATCGAACCATCTTCGTTACGCGGAGGGTTATCAAGCGGCAGGGTAGTCACGCGAAACATTTCACCGGCACCTTCGGCATCACTCGCGGTGATGATGGGTGTATGCATGTACACAAAACCACGCTCGTTAAAGAATTTGTGTATCGCGAACGCTAATGAATGGCGTACACGAAACACAGAGCCAAATGTATTGGTACGAAAACGCAGGTGGGCAATTTCGCGGAGGTATTCGAGTGTGGGCCGGTTCTTTAATTGCAGGGGATATTTTTCCGCATCACTATCGCCCAATATGCTGATTTCTTCGGCTACAAGGTCCATTTTCTGGCCCTTACCCAGGGAAGGCACCAGTTTACCCGAAACCTTAAGCGAAGCAGAGGTAGTGACCCTTTTTAACAGTTCCTCATCAAACTTGCCCAATTCGGCCACAACCTGCAGATTGGTGTTGGTGGATCCGTCATTAAGGGCAATAAACTGATTATTACGAAAACTCCGCACCCATCCCATGACGGTAACTGCCTGACCTGTGGGCTCTGTTTGGAGCAAGTCCTTAATTTTCACCCGAATGTTGAACATATCTTAAAAAATTGAAAGGGCAAATATAGACCAGGATTTTAGGATTTGTTGATTTTGGGGATTGGGTCAAAACTTTGAATTTTAATAATAATGCCTTAATATTGTGCCTGAAAGCTGATAAGTAACATCCCCAATAAGAAGCTCATCAGTCCTACCGATCTCATTTTCACATAAAAATCAACCCATTTCTGGAATCATTTTACCCGGTGAATTGGCACCGTTGAAAACTTCAAGATTCATTTATGTACGACATCTTACAATTGAACGACATGCTCGTTCCAGAGCTGTTGGATATTGCCGAGCAGCTTAAGATCCCCAATGCGAAGAAGATGGAAAAACAGGAGCTTATCTACAAGATCCTCGACAGCCAGGCCATCACCGGTTCCAAAGCCGCCCCCGATGACAGCGACAAACCCAAGCAGCGCAAGCGTATCATCAAAACCAGCACGGCACTGACCACTGAAGAAGCCGAGGTAGATGAACCCCAGCCCGAAGCCAAACCCGCTCCCCGCAAAGCCGCTCCGCGCAAAGAAGAAAAACCCATACTGAAAAAAGCAACCAAGAAGAAACCTGAACTGGATATCGTTTCCGAAGAACAACCCGAAACTTCCGATGATTCCATTAATACGGATGCAGAGATACCGGTGATCAGCGATCAGATTTCCGCTGACCTGGCCGAAGCAGAAGCCATCATCAAATCAGAAATGGAAGGCGGTTTCCCCGAAGAGCCCAAAGGCCCGGTGAAATCCTATCCCCAACGCCGCGAACAACAATTCAATATTGAATTTGATGGTGTGATTCTCGCCGAAGGTGTATTGGAAATGATGCCCGATGGCTATGGTTTCCTCCGCTCCTCCGACTACAACTATCTTTCCTCTCCCGATGATATTTATGTATCCCCCTCTCAGATCAAATTATTTGGTCTGAAAACAGGTGATACCGTTACCGGTGCGGTACGTCCCCCAAAAGAAGGTGAGAAATATTTCGCCCTGCTGAAAGTGGACACCATCAATGGCCGCAAACCGGAAGAGGTACGCGACCGTGTACCTTTTGACTACCTGACCCCGCTTTTCCCCTTTGAAAAGTTGAACCTCTTTGATTCGCCCACCAATTATTCCACGCGGATCATGGACCTGTTCACCCCCATTGGTAAAGGGCAGCGCGGATTGATCGTGGCCCAGCCCAAAACGGGTAAGACCATGCTCTTAAAAGCCGTGGCCAATGCCATTGCCGAAAACCATCCCGAGTGCTACCTGATGGTAGTGCTGGTGGATGAGCGCCCGGAAGAGGTGACCGATATGGAACGCAGCGTACGCGCCGAAGTGATCGCGTCGACCTTTGATGAACCCGCCGAAAAACACGTTAAAGTTTCCACGATAGCCCTGCAAAAAGCCAAGCGGTTGGTAGAGTGCGGACATGATGTAGTGATCCTGTTGGATTCAATTACACGTCTCGCCCGTGCCCACAATACCGTAGCCCCCGCCAGTGGTAAAGTATTATCCGGTGGTGTGGAAGCCAATGCGATGCAGAAACCTAAACAATTCTTTGGGGCTGCGCGTAAGATCGAACATGGTGGTTCACTCACCATCATTGCCACCGCCCTGGTTGACACCGGTTCGAAAATGGACGAGGTGATCTTTGAAGAATTCAAGGGTACGGGTAACATGGAATTACAACTCGACCGTCGTCTCGCAAACAGACGTATCTATCCCGCAATTGATCTGACCGCTTCTTCTACTCGTCGTGATGATTTGTTGTTGGAGCGCGATGTGCTGCAGCGTATGAATTTACTGCGCGTGTATCTCACCGACATGAATACCGAAGAGTCAATGAATGAATTGCTGAAACGCATGCGTGGTACGAAGAGCAATGAGGAGTTTTTGGCGAGTATGAATGGATAGTCTCTCACAGAATACACGGATTTTTTTCAGTGCTTTCTGCGTATTCTGTGAGAACCAAAAATGCCAAACCTATGGCTATCTCCCGCCTGTCCATCCACGAATTTTTAAAAGCATCTGCCGGTCACCCGGTACTGGATGTGCGGTCCCCGGGTGAGTACACACACGCCCGTTTTCCGGGTGCGCTTTCCTTTCCCTTATTCACCGATGAAGAACGCAAGGTGGTGGGCACCCTCTACAAACAAAAAAGCCGCGAGGAGGCCATCAAGGCTGGTCTCGATTTTTTTGGTCCTAAAATGCGGACCATGGTCGAAAAGGCCGAAGAGATCGTACAGGCCCAACAACCTGCTTCCAAAATTATATTTGTCTACTGCTGGCGGGGCGGCATGCGCTCCGCCGGTGTAGCCTGGCTGCTTGACCTTTATGGGTTCAAGGTGCATACCCTTGTGGGTGGCTATAAAAGTTTCCGTCGTTTTGTACTCGATAGTTTTTTGTTGCCCTTTCAACTCCGCATTCTTGGGGGTTATACCGGATCGGGAAAGACCGAACTCCTAAAGAATCTCCAGGAAAAAGGCGCGGCCATCATTGACCTGGAAGCGCTGGCCAATCACAAAGGATCGGCCTTTGGAAATATTGGTTTACCCGAACAACCCAGTCAGGAAATGTTTGACAACCTGTTGGGACTTGAACTCTACCGCCTCACAGGCAGTGGGGCCATAACAGATACACTCCGCACCATGGAGCGGCCGATCTGGTTAGAAGATGAAAGTCAGCGGATCGGGAAGGTGAATATCCATCCTGAATTCTGGAAACAGATGCGCCGCTCACCCATCTGGTTTTTGGATATTCCCTTTGAAGAACGATTGGACCACCTCGTTGCCGAATACGGCGCGCTTGACCGCGAAAAAATGATCGAGGCCATTGGGCGTATCAGCAGCCGGCTGGGAGGGCTGGAGACAAAAAACGCGACCCGGTTTCTGCAGGAGGGTAATACGAAGGAAAGTTTCCGGATCTTATTGAAATATTACGACAAGTGGTATCATAAGGGTTTGCACAACAGAGCGGGGCTGGAAACGTTATTACATACGGTTTTGTGTGAAAAAGTTTGTGCAGATAACACCTTAAAAATCATTGATCTTTAGTTTCTCGGGGGCCCGAGGCTTCGGGGCTGCGAGAAACCCCAAAATCCAATCATGAGAAAATTAATACTCATACTCCTCCTCCTTCCCATTGGCGCCTTAGCCCAAAAAACCCTCTCCGGTGTATGGACCGGTGCCCTTACCAACGACTCTACCCAGGCCCGAAACGACCAGACCTTTGAACTGGCCCTTACCGAATACCGGGGTAAAGTGTACGGGTATAGCTATGCGACATTCCTGGAAAATGATCATCTCTATTATATCGTCAAGCGCGTGGAAGGCACCATCGTGGATGGCGTGTGTGAAGTAACCGATGATGAATTGGTGAGTACAAATTTGTTTACAAAATTAGACAAGCGCGTAAAGAGAACGATCACGTTTCGGATGAATCCCGTGGATAGTATCTGGCGTTTGGATGGTACCTGGAAGACCAATAAGACAAGAGAGTTTTATGCCATCACCGGAAAGATAGCTTTGAAGGAAGAAAAGGATCTGAATAAATCAAGGGTGTATGAACATTTGGGTGACCTGGGTTTACAGAAATCATTGGCCTGGGATAAAAAAGAAGAGCCAAAGCAAATGGTGATCATAAAAGTGGAAGATGTGGCAAGTGCAAAAAAGGAAAAGGTAAAGGAAGAGAAAGTGAAGAAGCCTAAAGAGGAAGAAGTAGCCAAAGTGAAAGAGGAGAAGGCGAAGAAAGTGAAAGAAGAAGATGTAAGCACGGCAAAAGAAGAGAAAGCGAAAAAAGCAAAAGAGGCAGAAACCAACCGCAAAGAGGCAATAGCGCAAGGGGATACGAAGAAAGAGGCGGTTGTAGCAAAAGAAACAAAGAAGGAAGATATAAAGAAACCCGAGCCTGTTAAGGTGGTGCCGGCGGCCCAGTTGGCCTCAAGAAAAATTGAGAAGACGGAGGAGATCGGGTTTGCGGCAGATAGTTTGGTGATCGCTTTGTATGATAATGGAGAAGTGGATGGAGACACCGTAAGTGTGTTATTGAATGGCGAGATCTTCTGGGCCAACCAGGGATTGAAATCACAGGCGATCAAGAAGACGGTTTATATTCCTGCGGGCACCGATAGTTTGGAGTTGGTATTGTACGCGGAAAACCTCGGGGCCTATCCGCCAAATACAGGATTGCTGATCATATATGATGGCAATGAAAGGTATATGGTGAGGTTTAGCGCGGATTTCAATCGGAATGCGCGGGTGGTGTTGCGGAGAAAGAAGGAGTAGTGATTTCACCGCAGAGAACGTTATTCACCGCAGAGAACAAGAGAACGCGGAGTTACGCAGAGTAGGCTATTAGCTATTAGCTTTTAGCAATTAGCTCTTGGCAATCCCCTTTTTAAATAGTTGTATAAGTGACAAAATCTCTGCGTAACTCCGCGTTCTCTTGTTCTCTGCGGTGAATCATGTTCTCTGAGGTGAATCCAGACATTCCTACCTTTGCCCCATGGAAACCCCCATCCGCCTCACACAATACTCCCACGGCGCAGGATGTGGCTGCAAGATAGCCCCCGCCGTTCTCGAAGAAATTCTCAAAGGAAATATCTCCCTCCCCGATGACCCTGCCCTGCTGGTAGGCAACAGCTCGAAAGACGATGCCGCCGTGTACGACCTGGGCAATGGCACGGCAATTATTTCCACCACCGACTTCTTTATGCCGATTGTAGATGACCCGGTTGAATTTGGCCGCATCGCCGCCGCCAATTCGATCAGCGATATCTATGCCATGGGTGGAAAACCATTGATGGCGATCGCGGTGCTGGGCTGGCCGATCAATAAACTTCCGGCTGAAGTGGCCAGACAGGTCATTGATGGCGGTCGCAGCATCTGCAAAGAAGCGGGTATCCCCCTGGCGGGTGGACATAGCATTGATTCACCCGAGCCGATATTTGGTCTGGCGGTAACCGGCCTCCTCCCCATCGAAAACCTCAAACGCAACGATACCGCCAAAGAAGGCGATCTGCTCTTTTTAACCAAAGCACTGGGCGTGGGGATCATGACCACCGCGCAAAAAAGAGGACAACTGAATGAAGAAGACCGGCCCGCGCTTATTCAACAACTCACGACGCTGAACCGTGTGGGCGAAAAACTTGGGACGATCAAAGGCGTGAATGCCATGACGGATGTAACGGGCTTTGGATTGTTGGGCCACCTGATTGAAATGGCCGAAGGCAGCGGATTGAGTGCGCAGATCTCCTATCAGGGACTGCCTAAACTGAATAATATCGGACACTATATTTCACAAAAAATATTCCCCGATGCGGTCACCCGCAACTGGAGCAGCTATGGAAGCAAGGTGCAGTTTGAAAAAGGGGTGAATGTAATGGAGGCCTTTACACTCTTACCCGATCCGCAGACCAATGGAGGGTTATTGATCGCCGTACAGCCTGAAAGTGTCAATGAAGTGATGGCGGTGTTTAGTGAGTTTGGGTTGGAAGGGTTTGGCGAACCGATTGGTAGGTTGGTGGGTAAGGGGGAGAAGGTTGTTATAGTGGGTAATTAATTCACCGCAGAGAACAAGAGAACGCAGAGTTACGCAGAGTAGGCTATTAGCTATTAGCTTTTAGCAATTAGCTCTTGGAAATCCACTTTTTAAATAGTTGCATAAGTGACAAAATCTCTGCGTAACTCCGCGTTCTCTCGTTCTCTGCGGTGAATAACGTTCTCTGCGGTGAATCATCTTCTCTCCGGTAAAAAAGACCTAAAGCCTGAACCCCACCACAAAACTCAACACCCTATGCTTATTATTATTGTCATCCCCATTCGTGGTGCCCGACTGGATCTTAGCTAATCCATGTCCATAATTCACAGCAATAAAAGCGCGGTCGCCCTGAAAGCCCACCAATCCATTCAGCCCATAATCCCAACGCTTTAATATTCCGAAACCAGCGCCTTCTTCACCTGAGGTTGTGGGATCATCATCCGAAAATTCAATATTGTCTTCTCTGTTAAAATCAATCCCCACAATAGAGCCTTCGGCCTTACGTTTACCCGCAAATCCCATCGCTACATAGGGACCTGCGCCAAAAAAGAAGGAGGAATTCGGTCCCTCTAAGGGTACACGAAAGACCAGATTGGCCGGTAATTCAAGATAAATGGGATTGCTGCTGGCCCGGTAATAATTGGCATCGCCCGCATTACCGCTTTGTGTCTTGGAGCCTTTACCCGTAACCAACAGACCGGGTTGTAAAGAAATGTATTTACTTAACTGAATATCCCCCACAAATCCCACCTGGAAGGAGCCCAGCGTGTTGGCATCATCAATACCTCCGTCATCCGTGATGGATACATTCGCGAGATTCAAACCGCCCTTTATATAGATATCTGACTGAGCGGTGACAATTAGTGTACTCATCACCGTGAGCAGCACTAATACGGTGCATTTTTTCTTCATGGCTGTTTTTTCTTTGTTTAAGACAAAGACTTTGCCACAGTTCCCTGGTTTAACAAGTTTACAGATTAGGAAAATGCACCCTGCGTAAATCGCATTAAATGAATAAATAAACTTTCATTTCTTGAAAAGCAAATCTATCCGCTTTGCCAGCTCCTGATCCTTTTCGGTAACAATATCCCCGGCATCATGTGTACTGAGCCATATTTCCACAGAATTCCATACATTCTTCCATTCCGGGTGATGTTCCATTTTTTCCGCTTCAATCGCCACGCGTGTCATAAAGGCAAAGGCTTCGCTAAAGTCAGCGAACTGGAAGCGGCGGTAGAGTTTGTTGTTTTCGTTTTTCCACATGGGGGGGAGGCTTTTGGCTTTTAGCTGTTAGCTATTAGCTTATTTAAAAAATAGTAAGATACAATAGGCAATCTTTAATTTTAGCAAAAAGGCTAAAAGCCAATAGCCAACAGCTAATAGCTAGAACACCATGTGCTCCTTATTCCGAATCTTCTCCTGCGTCAGTTCCGTCACCAGTTGAACCCCGCTGATCGAGCGGATGTCATTAACGACCTGTGCCAGGTAGGGGTCGCTGACCACATCGCCCTTCATCAGCCAGAGAAAGTCCAGGTTACGAAATTCGGGTAAGAGGTATTCCCCGTCAAATTGATTGTTGTAGATATAATGCTCGAGTGAACCCGTTGGTTCGCGGAATTCGTAAACAGAGAAGAAATAGTTTCTTTTTTTCTTCGTGAGTTGTATCTCGATATCGGTATTGATGCGGAAGTCCAGCCCCAGCAGGCCATTGAGTTGCCAGGCAAATTGATAATCTTTCATGGGGCACATGATGCCGAGGAGGCGCGTGCCTTCGAAGAATTCTTCGGATAGGTCTTTGTTATCGAGTGTGAACTTCATTGTGTTTTTTATTATTCACCGCAGAGAACGAGAGAACGCAGAGTTTCGCAGAGATTTTGTCACTTATGCAACTATTTAAAAAGTGGATTGCCAAGAGCTAATTGCTAAAAGCTAATAGCTAATAGCCTACTCTGCGAAACTCTGCGTTCTCTCGTTCTCTGCGGTGAATCATGTTCTCTGAAGTGAATCAAAAACTAAAACTGCACCTCCACCTCGCCACTCGTATCTCCACGCTTGTATTTCACTGTCGTCTTATCGCCTTTTTTAAACTTGCCCAACGCCTGCATATACCCTTCCACAGAAGACACACTATGTGGCCCGATGGCAGTAATGATATCGCCCGCCTTTAACCCTGCTTTTTGCGCAGCCTTGCCATCGCTGATCCCATCCAGGCGCATACCCGCACCAGTATAGGTATAATCGGGCATAACACCCAGCGATACGGAGAAGCGTGCTGAGGTAGTGGTTTGTGTTTCGCGGGTTTTGGTAAAGGCCAGTTTGGATTTCTCGGCATTTACCCCGTTGATGATGCTTTGGATATACTGAATGATCCGCATTTCACCGATATAGTTCACTTTGTCGGCATCATCCGAAGGACGGTGATAATCGGTATGCAATCCGGTAAAGAAGAAAAGCACCGGTATATCCTTACGGTAAAAGGAGGTATGGTCACTCGGACCGGTACCGCTTGAGTCTGTTTTTATAACAAAATATGATTTGCTGCCCGGGTTCACCAGTTTGCCCCATACGGGTGAAGTGCCGTAACCACCCACAGTCAGCGCCTTGGTACTATCGTTTAGGCGGCCCACCATGTCCATATTGATCATGTAGTTCACCGATTTGAGATCGATCGTTGGGTTTTCGGTATAATATTTTGAACCATTCAATCCCAGCTCTTCGGCGGAGAAAGCGATAAAGAGGTAATTACTTGTTTTGGATTTGGTAGCTTTTAATAAACGCGCCAGTTCCAGCATGGCTGCTGTACCACTTGCATTATCATCCGCGCCATTGTGGATCAGTTTCTCGCTGGTGCGGAGCATCGAATTGCCATCTTCACCATAACCCAGGTGATCAAAGTGGGCACCGAGTACCACGGTATTGGCTGCGCCATTGTCAATATAGCCCACTACATTATGTCCTGTGCGGAATTTTTTCCCGATCTCCACTTTCATTTTCAGATCGATCGAGGCTGAAGCATCCTTCAGGTATTGAGTGGCTGTGGCCTTGGTTATGTAAACAATGGGAATGGGTGCTAATTCGCTCCGGTCTTTTGCGTTAAATACCAGGTTATCTTCTTTTCCCGCTATATTATATAAGATCATAGCGGTAGCGCCCATTTTTTTATAATCCACGGCCATATCCCGCAAAAAGGTAACCAGGTCAAAATGCGGGTTCTCTTCATTGTCTTCCAGGATATCGCCCACATTGACAAACCAGGGGGTGTTTTCTTCCTTCAGACTGATGGCCGGAAAGGCTTCCACGCTGCCGTTGGCGGAAAAAGCCAGTGGGTAAAAGTCTTTGCCTGCTTTCAGGTCATGGCCATTTAAGATCAGGTGTGTGGCGGGATCGATGGTTTTGCCATCATATATTTCAAAAGGCTGGAAATAACCTTCGGTTCCTTTGGGTTGGATACCTATTTTTTGAAACTGGCCGGAGATATAATCCATAGCCTTTTTTTCTCCTTCGGTACCTGCGCGGCGGCCTTCGAGTTTGTCATCGGCGAGAAAACCAATATGGGATTGCAGGTTGGCAACGATCTGTTTTTCGGCTTTTTTGAGCTTTTGGGAAAAGGAAAAAAGAGAAATAGCCACAAAACCGAGGGTCAGAAGGAGTTGTTTCATGAAAAGTGGGGATTTTATTTTGCGAAGGTAATTAGTTCACCGCAGAGAACAAGAGGACGCAGAGTTTCGCAGAGAAAGTTGTTAGCCATTAGCTTTTAGCTCTTAGCGAATCTTTTGCGGTCGAAGCCTCGGACCTGGCGTTAAAATCTCTGCGAAACTCTGCGTCCTCTTGTTCTCTGCGGTGAATCTCTCCACCCCCACTAAAATTCCTTAATCCGTAACCCTCTCTCCCTCCATAATTCTATTTTTGCAGGTTAATATGGCAGGCTCCCATATACATATCGGCCTGGTCGGCAACCCCAACAGCGGAAAATCCTCGCTGTTCAACTGCCTCACGGGCCTCAACCAGAAGGTCGGCAATTTTCCCGGGGTCACCGTTGAGATGAAGATCGGTGTAGGCTCCCTTTCGGCACAAAAACAAGCTGAATTCCTCGACCTTCCGGGTTCCTATAGCCTTTACCCCAAACGTGGCGATGAATGGGTTACCTATAATGTCCTGTTAAATGACGACCATCCCGAGCGACCCGATATCCTCGTGGTGATCGTAGATGCCTCGAGTCTCAAACGTAACCTCCTTTTTGCCTCGCAGATCATTGACCTCAAAACCCCCGTGGTGATCGCCCTTACCATGATGGACCTGGCGCGGAAAAAAGGGATCATTGTGGATGTGCCGGGATTGGAACGTGAACTGGGTGTGCCGGTTATTCCCATCAACCCGCGCAAGAACAAAGGCATCCCCGAACTAAAGAAAGTACTGGAGCAAACGGCCAATGAAATGTACAAGGCCCCGGCCCGTGATTTTGTACCCGGTGCCAAATGGGGAGGCGGTACGGTAGAAGCCATCCGCGAAAAAATGCCGGAGTTGAGTGAGTACAAGGCCCTTCACCTCGCCATCAACCAGGGGGAGATCGATATTGTTGATTCAAAAAAACGATTGGTAGAAGAATCGATTCGTTCGATCCCTTTTAATAAAACCAAGGCACAGGCCGATGAGATCATGGACCGGTATGCCCGGATCAAGACCATCATGCAGAATACGGTGGTAGAACCCGATCCGCTGCAGAAAAACCTGTTTACCGATAAACTGGATAACCTGCTGCT
>JANRLV010000077.1:0-18390 GCA_033762195.1 Chitinophagaceae bacterium
AAATTTTATTCTATTTTTTTATTTTTAAACCTTATTTAATAAACCTGGGGTGGTTTCTTCATCCTTGTGTGGTGCTAATTAATTTGTCCCTTTTTCGACGACCCACGACTCACGGCTCTTCCCGCTGTTTTCTTCCAACGAAATTAAACTCTTCCCACTTTAAAATCTAAATTTGTCCAAACTTAGCCGTTGAGCAGCATAAAGAAACTGGCCGGACAAACACTATGGTATGGATTGCCCACGATCGTCAGCCGATTCCTGGGTTATCTGATGAACCTGTCCCTGCCCTTTCTTTTTGCCCGTGCCGCTACCACTGCCGATCTGGCCCAGGTTTATGCCATCATCCCTTTTCTGAACGTCCTTTTTACCTATGGTCTGGAGACAGCCTATTTCCGTTTTGCCCAGGAGGAAGACCGGGGAAAATTATACAGTACACTGAGTATTTCTCTGATTGGTTCCACCCTATTATTTACCGCCCTGCTTTTTCTGTTCAGACCGGCGATCACCGCGGCTGCCGGCCTGGAAAGACACCCTGAATATGTGACCTGGATGTGCTGGATCCTGTTCTTTGACACCCTGGCCACCCTCGCCTTTGCCCGGTTAAGGCTGGAGAACCGGCCTCGCAAATATGCTTTTGTCCGGGTAGCGGGTATTCTCGTCAATATCCTGGTGGTCATCCTTTTCCTGGGCATCATACCCCGGATGGTACAGGAGAACCCGGATGGTTTTCTCTCAGTGATCTATAATGACAAAGACCCGATCCGGTATTACCTGCTGGGTAATCTCTGTGGCAGTGTATTTGTTTTTTTATTACTGGCAAAGGAATTCCGGGATATTCAGTTCCGGTTCAATACCGCCCTCTGGAAAAGAGTGATGGAATACAGCTATCCGCTCATCATCGTGGGTATGGGGGGCATGATCAACGATATGCTCAGCCGGCTGGTCTATCGCCATGTGGTGGACCTTACCACGGCGGAAGCAGACAAAGAGCTGGGGATCTTTGCCAACCTTTACCGGTTGGCTGTACTCGTGACCATCATGATCCAGGCCTTTCGCATGGCAGCCGAACCTTTTTTCTTCAATAGCTCAAAAGAAGACGACGTACAGAAGAAATATGCCCGGGTAATGAAGTTCTTCGTTATTGCCTGCTGTTTTATGTTCCTTGGGATCGGGCTGTACCGGGATGTTTTACAGGAGATCATCACCCTGAAATCGGACGAATGGGGCGAGGGAATCTATATTGTTCCCATACTGGCCATGGGAAATATCTTCCTGGGTATTTATTATAATCTCAGTATCTGGTATAAACTCACCAACCGCAATCTGTATGGCGCCTGGATCACCCTGGGTGGGGCCATCATTACGGTAGGGCTTAACCTCCTCCTCATCCCCTGGCTTCACTATCTGGGGGCCGCCCTGGCTACCTTCTGCTGTTATTTGTTCATGATGATCCTGAGTTACCAGATGGGACAGAAATATTACCCGGTACCCTATGCTAAGAAGAAATTACTGGCCTATCTCGTTCTGGTGACGTTGATCTATTTGATCCACCGCGGAATACTGCAATTATGGAACCCCCTCTGGTTTAGCATTGCTACCGGCACCATTCTTCTGCTGGCCTTTGCCTGGTTTATCTCGAAAGTGGAACGGAAGGAAGTGCGGAAGGTGTTTTTTCGTGAGACGTGAATAGTGAATAGTGAATAGTGAATAGTGAATAGTGAAACTTAAAATCTATAGCTTATATCGCCAAATATATATTCACCATTCACTATTCACTATTCACTTCTCACCTCTCACGCCTAAAACAACTTCACATACGGATTATTCATTTTCTCAAAACCGATCGTAGTTACAGGTCCATGACCGGAGTAAACCTTTGTATCATCCGGCAGGACGAATAGTTTTGTCTGGATACTTTGAAACAGGGTGGTAAAACTTCCTCCCGGCAGATCGGTCCGGCCCACGCTCCCATTAAAAAGCACATCACCCCCGATCACAAACCCCTCTTTCTCGGCATAAAAGGAGAGGCTGCCTGGGGAATGACCCGGGGTCAGCAACACCGAAAGCCTGTCTTCCCCCACCTCAATAAAGTCCCCTTCCTGGAGAAAAACCAACTCGCCCGTATAATTTTCAAACGGCAATTGCCACATTTCACCGCTGGTGGGGGCAAAAGCCAGCACTTTTTCCTCTTCCGGATGGATATGTAGCCGAAGTCCCCAGGTTTCGGCAACAAATTTGTTCCCAAAAACATGGTCCAGGTGGCAATGGGTATTGAGCAACCAGACGGGCTCCAAACCCGTTTGGAGAATGAAATCCTTCAATTCCTGTCTTTCCTCCGGAAAATAACATCCAGGGTCGATTATGACGCACTTATGCTGTTCGTTATAAAGGACATAGCTGTTTTCCTGGACGGGATTGAAAGTAAAAGCTTTAACATGCCACAGGGTCGTTTTTTCGTATTTTAGTTATTCTGAATTCGCCTTTCCGGAGACGAAATTACAGATCACAGGGATTCAGCTCTAATCCAAAAGAAACAGTAACGTTTTCTATGAAACAAATTATCCTTCGCCAAACCTTTTTAGCCGGGTTGTTCCTGACAATGGGTGCGGTTCAAGTTAATGCTCAGGTCAGTACGGTCGAGTTTGGAAAGAACAGGGTGCAATACCAGAAGTTCAAGTGGAAATATTACCAAACCGATAATTTCAACACCTACTTCAGTCAAGATGGATTACAGCTGGGAAAATATGTTGCCCAGATCGCCGAAGAGGAACTTCCCAAACTGGAAGAATTCATGGAATACGGCCTTCAGCGCCGGGTCAATATTGTGGTGTACAACAATTTTGATGAGATGCAGCAATCCAATATCGGATTGGGAATTGACTGGCAATACCCTGGTGGTATCACCAAACTGGTAAACAACAAGATGCTGGTGTATTTCGATGGTAACCACAATAACCTCAAACGCCAGATCCGCCAGGGGATCGCTAAAGTGATCCTGCAAAATGAACTTTTCGGAGATGACCTGGGTGAGTTTGCAGCCAATCAGGCCCTGCTCGATTTGCCCGAATGGCTCACCGACGGATATGTACAGTATGTGGCTGAAGAATGGAGCACTGAACTGGATGGAGAATTGAAATCCGCAATTCTCTCCGGACGATACAAAAATTTCTACCAACTGGCCTTTGATAAACCATTACTGGCCGGTCATGCCTTTTGGCGCTATATCGGTGACAAATATGGCAAGCCCAAGACTACCTACATGCTCTATCTCGCGCGAATCTACCGTAGTCTGAATACTGCCAGTTTCAAAGTCACCGGGACCAAGAAATTCAAAGACCTGCTGAAAAACTTCATGCGGGAAGAAGGGGAAACCTACTTCAAAGATATCCGTGGCCGTCGCCCGGTACCCAAAGGCCAACTGGCCGTTACAGAGGAGATCCGCAAAAAAGACTATATCCGTTTCAATGCCAATCCGGCCCCCCGGAGTTTTTCCTATGCCGTAGTGGAATTTCATCTCGGACGATATTATGTATCCTTCTATGAAAATTACGGGAATCGTCGTGTACTGCTCAAGCTGGGTACCCGTAGCCGCGAAAAAGAGATCAACCCCAACTATCCAATCCTTGCCTGGGATGGTAAAGGGACCCGCCTGGCTTGTATCTACAGCGAAGAAGGCAAACTGAAATTGTTTGTATATGATGTGGTCAACCGGTTTAAAGTGGTCAAGAACCGTGAATTAAAGGATTTCGACCAGGTACAAGACATGAAGTATATGCTGGATGCCAATACGCTCCTGCTGAGTGCGGTAAAAAGCGGACAGACCGATATCTTCACCTACAAGATCGACAAAGAGCGGGTTGAACAGATCACCAATGATGTGTATGATGATCTTGATGCCTCCTTTGTTTCCTTCCCCAACAAGACAGGTATCCTTTATTCCAGCAACCGGCCTTCGGCCATGGCTGCGTCCTCCGATGACAGCCTCGTGGGTGGACCTTACAATGTATTTCTGGTGGACAACTGGAATAAATCGGAATTCAAACAGATCTCACAGCTCACCAGCCTGAAACATGGACATGCGCGTTATCCCTCTCAATACAATACCTATCACTTCACCTTCGTGAGTGATGAGAACGGGATCAGTAACCGCTATGCCGGTTTCTTTTCCACGGAAAGGGCCGGACTCGATTCACTGGTCTATATCGGCGATGAAGTATTACGCAATCCCGATCCCAAAGAAGTGGATTCGATCCTGAAAGAATGGGGCAAGACCGATATTGATTCGGTGGGGTTTGTATCTGTTACAAATGACTCATCGTATGTTTTTCCCATATCGAACTATCAAAACAACCTGTTGGAGACCCGAACTGCCGGAGATAACAGCCAGGTGAGTGAAGTGATCCAGCAAGGGGATTATAAATTCCTGTACCGTTTGCGGGTGGATGAAAACGCCCTCCGTCGCCGGAATGTAACTGCCAAACCCACGGAATTCAGGCGCCGGCAATTTGATAATGAACGGGCACAGGCTGGCCGGTTGAATGCCGATGATGCCGAAAGGACCGATACCGCGGCCAAAACAAATGATTTTTTCCAGAATGAATTCATGAATGAGGAAACGGATTCAACCTCTCGCCAGGGCAAGATCATTGAAGCCGTTACGCTACCAGGAAAGGAATCAGTATTAAGCAAAGCCAAAGTATTTGAATACCGTCCACCGAAATTCTTCAACGACTATCTTGTAAGCGGATTTAACAATAACGTGCTTGTAACGCGTTATCAGCCATACGCAGGCGGATCAGGACCAATTCAATTGAGTAATGGAAACGCCTTGAATGGAATGCTGCGGGTGGGTATCTCTGATCTGATGGAGGACTGGAAATTTGCCGGAGGATTCCAGATCGGAACCGATCTCCGCGATGCACAGTATATTCTTTCCACGCAATACCTGAAAAAGCGTTTCGACTATGGATTAACCTATTTCCGTTCAACCGAACGGGCGATCCTGGCTGATAACACCTCAGGTTTTGCTGCCACCGGAAAGATCTTTACCAATCTTTACCAGGCTTCGGTATCCTATCCCTTTGACCGGGTCAGAAGCCTGCGGTTGAATGCGGCCTTCCGCAGTGATAAATATGTGGTATTGGCAGATGATTTCAATAATCCTCCCATTACCCTGCTTCTTGAAGACCAAAGACGGACCTATATACTCGCCCATCTGGAATATGTACATGATGATGCGATCAATCCGGCACAAAATATCTGGAAGGGCATGCGCTACAAAGCGTATATCGATGCCAATGCCCAGGCCAATGATAAAGGGAATGGGAACAAACCTTTCTTCTTTAATATCGGAGGTGATTTTCGTTACTATGTACCCATTTACCGGAACTTTATCTGGGCCTTCCGTGGCGCTCTGGATGTTTCCTGGGGAACACAAAAAATGATCTACTATCTGGGAGGAGTTGATAACTGGTTATTCCCCAAGTTCAATGATGCCAATACCCCTGATCCCGATGGTAATTATGCTTTCCAGACACTGGCCGTGAACATGCGCGGGTTCCCACAGAATGTAGCCAACGGAAACAATGCCGTGGTCATAAACAGTGAATTCCGTTTACCTGTATTCACTACCCTTTTCAGTAAACCGATCAATAATGCCTTCCTGCGCAATTTCCAATTGGTACAATTTGTTGACCTGGGTACCGCCTGGAATGGCCAGTTTGATAAGATACAGCGTCCCTTCACGCTTTACACCGATCCTTCCAGTCCTGATGTAGTGGTGCGGATCAAAACAGGTGGTATCGGACCCTTTGTTGGTGGATATGGTTTTGGGGTACGTAGTGTACTGCTCGGATATTTCCTGCGCTTCGACGCCGCCTGGGAAATGAACGGGCTCTTCCGCGGCAAGCCATATGTGCATTTTGCCATGGGGCTTGATTTTTAGGAATAAGGAAATAGAGATTGTTTTTTGCGTGCTCATTTGTTGAGTTTTAGATGACAGATGACGGATGACAGATGTCATCTGTCATCCGTCATCTGTCATCTAACATCCAACATCCTACCACTGTATCTTCCTCGAGAAATACATGATCACGGCCAAAGCCAGGAACAATCCCACACTACCCATCAGCAAGGCAAAATCCTGCATCTGAATGATGGTGAAAATATAACTGTACACCACCGCCAGTACCATGGCAATAAAAAGGCCCAGCCGTCCCGACTTCATGATCCCTCCTACAAACCAGGTCACCAAACCGATCGTTGAAATGGCCGCAATACCATAGGCAAGATTGAATCCCAGGTATTCCGACAGACTTAACAATAAGGTGTAGAAAAGAACCAGGGCCAGACCGGCCAGGGCATATTGGACAAGGTGTAATGGCTTTTTATAAATGCTTTCAATAAGGAAAAAGGCGGCAAAGGTGAGTACGATACAGAGCAGCGCATATTTGATCGAACGTTCTGTTTTATCATATCCATCTACGGAAACGATCAATTCGGTACCCAGGGCCGAAGGAGAAAGGTCATAGGTCTTGTCTTTCCATACCAGAGGAACCGTCCGATTCATATGTTTCCAACTGGCGGTAAACCCACTGTCCGACACTTTACGGTCATCAGGCAATTTTACGCCAGTGAATTTTGGACTGGCCCAACCCGATCGCATGTCAATACTGTTCTCACGCCCACCGGCGGATACCAACAAAGAACCCGAGCCATTCAGGTTGAATTGCATATCAAACTCCAGCGGTACATTCAATGAATCGGCCGTTATGGTTACCGGCGCGGACAGCGCATCTTTTAGTTCGCCCAACTGGGCCTGCGGGCCAAAGGGTATCTTATTACCGGCCCAGTTCAGGAACAAATCTTCATTTACCCCCCGCAATACATCTGATACATGAAATACAACCTGTGCATCTGCCCAAAGAATATTTTCAGCCGGTACACCCAATTCTTTCCAACGGATCTCCTTGAAATTCCCGGTGGCTCTGATCTTGCTCCGGTAAACCACTACCTCATAAATACCCCGCTTCCTAACCTCAGGATCGATCTCGGCTTTAATGTCCAGCTTGTCCGGCATAAAATAGGCCGTCCTTTTTACTATCAGGGGTACCCCACGCTCATCGCGGGTATTTTCCTGATAAGGCACTTTCAGGATAGGGCCGGTCAATACCTGCGAACTCCCCCATTTGCCACTGATATCATTGATCGCCTCCGTTTGGCGCTCCTTGCGCTCCCGTACCAATTCACGGGTGAACTGGGTGGGAATAAATAACCCAAGGGCCATGATAAAAATAAATACCGATTTCAAAAAGAGCTTACCCTTGTCAAAGAGCCCGCTCACCGTGTTGATCTGATTTTCCATTTTATAATTAATATTTAAAAAGCACTTTGTACTTCAAAGTTAATTGACAAAAAAAAACTACTTCAACCCGCGGATCATTCCCTCCAGTGCGGCGATATGGTCAGAAAAGGCCTTCTCTCCCGCTTTGGTAATGGAATAGGTGGTATTGGTTTTTCTGCCAATGAACCCCTTATGCACTTTCACAAACCCGTTCTCTTCCAGGTGCACCAGGTGGGTGGCCAGGTTGCCATCGGTCACTTCCAGCATCGATTTCAGGTCATTGAAGCTGATCTCCTGATTGACAACCAACACGCTCATAACACCCAGCCTTACCCGGTTATCAAATACCTTATTTAGTCCATTGATCGGATTCTTCATAATTAGGCTCCCTTTCTTTCATACCGGATCCACATAAATACACCGTACAGGATATGCAAACCGCCAAATCCCAGGGCCCAAAAATAAAGCCCATAGCCAACAAAATAGGGCTGCGCACAAATCAATCCCAGCAAAATCTGAAGCAACCCCAGATACCTTACCTCGCCAAGCGTATACTTGCTTCCGTTTACGAGTGCGATTCCATAAAACACGAGACAAGTCGGTGCCACAAACCGCCATTCATCATACTGGAGCATCGTAAGTACAAATACCCCACCCGCTAATAAAGGAATCATCATGTTAATGATCAGCCGTCGGCTGGTTGGATTCCACAAGGTCTGCCGGTCAGCCTTAGCCTTGCGCCAGGTAAAATAGTAAGAAGACAACAGCGCGGCCACAAGTACGCTGACCGCAATCAGGAGCAATTGTCCTTTCAGTGTTTGAAACTCAGCCCCCTGATATCCATATACCGCAAATTTTTGCTCATAATATTCGTTCAGCGTCCGGGCTCCCAAAAAAGCCCCGGCCAGGGCAAAAACCCCTGCCGATATGCCACTTAACCCGCTCAATGAGATAAATCGGGAAGAACGGTCCATCATCCGTCGTATGTCCTGTATCGCCTCCAGAGAAGGTTCTTTTTCTTGCATATAAAAGCACTTTGTAATGCAAAGTAAATAGGAAAAAGGTAAATAACCAAGAAAATCGAGATTATTAATTAATGATTACTGATCGGGGGATTAACGAAATCCATAGTTTTTAATGATGAATATTCAATAATTTTACCCTTGCATGTTCCGACTCCTGAAAATAAACTTACTGCTTTCACTGGCCTTGATTTCCAACGACTTCCTGTTTGCCCAGGCCAAGATCATAACCGGAACCATACGCGACAAACACAGCGAGGAACCCCTCCCCTTCATCTCTGTTTATTTTGTCAACACCACGATAGGTAAGCTAACCGATTCAGCCGGGCATTTCAGCCTGCGTTTGAGCAGCTGGCCGGCCGATACGCTGGAGGTGACCAGTGTGGGCTACCAAACCTATCAATATGTAGTCAACCATTCCCTGGATAGTATCCACCTCGATATCTTACTGGAACGGGGAACCTTTAGCAGTAATGTTCAGGTAAAGGCCAAGGTCAACCCGGGTCTCTACCTCTGGCGTCGGATCGTTCAAAATAAAGACCGGAATGACCGCTACCGGTTTGATAATTTCTCCTACGAACTGTACAACAAGCTCGAAGTTGATATGAAGAATATCAATTTCGACCGGTTCTCCAAATTCAAACCACTTAAACCCATTAGTGATCTGATCCGGAGTAGTGTGGATAGTTCAGAAGGGCTGCCGTACCTGCCTGCCTACCTGACTGAGGCACTTTCACACTATTATTACCAGAAAAGACCATTGAAACGGCGGGAGATCATCGAAGCAGTAAATACAAATGGGGTGAAGAATGAGAGCATGAAACAGTTTCTGGGAGGAATGGACCAGAATGTAAACATCTACAACAACTTCATTCCTGTCTTCAATAAACAATTTGTTAGTCCGGCCAGCGATAACGGAGATGGATACTACCAATACCGGGTCATTGACACCCAGGTGGTGAACCAGCAACGTTATTTTCACCTCATCTTCGTTCCTAAACGAAAAGGCGAGAATACTTTTGAAGGAGATGCCTGGGTACACGCCGGCACCTTTGCCATTCAAAAAATGAACCTTCGCCTGGGCAAAGAGGCCAACGTGAATTTTGTAGAGAACCTTAGCCTGATCCAGGAATACCAATTACTGGATGACTCCACCACCTGGTTTTTATCCAAGGATAAATTTGTTGTGGATATTACTCCGATCGGAGGGAAGAACCTGGGTCTGATTGGACGGAAAACAACCACCTACAGAAATGTGGTGGTCAATGACAGCTCGGTGATCAACGAATTAAACAAGAATAAGATATTTGAGGAGGTCCACCTGCTACCTGGTGCCGGGGAAAAGGAAAGAAGTTATTGGGCCGGCGTGCGTCATGAACCACTTTCCAAGAATGAAGCCTCCATCATCAAAATGATGGATACCCTGATGAAGGCCCCGGCTTTCAAGAAATTTACCAATACCATTTATTTTCTGACCGTGGGTTATGTCAATAAGGGAAACCTTGAATTCGGCCCCTGGTTCAATGTTATGACCGCTAATGCCTGGGAAGGATATCGCTTGCGCTTTGATCTGGGTACCAATACAGGTTTCAGTAAGAAACTCTGGCTTCACGGATACCTGGCCTATGGCTTTACAGATAAACGGTTCAAATGGAAGACCGAGGCCTTTTACCTGTTCAACAAACATCCGCGTACATCCCTACGTGCCTCCTTATCGGATGACCTTGATTTCGGCCAGCAGTATTTTGGGGAAGTGACCGCAGACAATATCTTCGCCCTGGCCATCCGGAAAAATAATATCCCGATCAAATTCATACGGATCAATGAGAAACTGTTGAGTTTTTATCATCAGACCAAATCGGGTTTCTCGGTTAATCTTCAGGCCACACATCGTGGTTACAATCCTTTGCAAAATATACCAACCAAGGATCTTTTTCCCGTTACCAATGGAGGTAGCCCGCTAACCAGCTTTGAGGCAACATTAAAACTGCGCTTTGCTTATCTCGAACGTTTTCTGGAAACAAATTTCAACCGCCTGAGTATTGGCAGCCCCTACCCGATTCCCGAACTCGTACTTTCCCGGGGTATTTCAGGGATTGGAAAAAGTGCCTATAACTATACTAAGCTATCGGGTAGCATCTCTGATTATATTAAGGTCCCACCCTTTGGCAGTTTTGAATTCAACCTCTATGCAGGAAAGACCTTTGGCGCCCTTCCATATGTCTTGCTCGACATCGCACCAGGTAATGAGCTATACTACTATAATAAGTATTCATTCAACCTGATGAACCGGTATGAGTTCATTCATGATAAATATGCCGGGATCAATTTCGAGCACAATGTCGGAAATGGACTTTTCCGCTTTATTCCCAAACTTAAGTTCAGACAGTTCTGGAATATAAAGATGCTGTGGGGTTCTTTATCTACCGCAAATAAGGCGATCAATTTCGTACCTGATCATCCCTTTCAATCATTGGATGGCAAAACATACATGGAAATTGGTACCGGAGTTGACAACATATTAAAGGTATTGCGATTGGATCTTGTCTGGCGCGTACTTCCTACTCCACTTCCCAAACAATTCAGCCGCCGTTTCGGCGTCTTTGGGAGTTTTCGTTTAAGCTTCTAAGGATCACACGATTACCACAAACCCGATAAGGGCATCCTGTTCTACGTCACCCTTAGGTGGTGAGGGCACTCATTTGTACTTGTGACATTTATCACCAATATGTAATCCCATTGTCATTTTCATACACCCGCCTCCCGTATAGCTTTGTCCCAGCTAATTGAAAGTTTGCTCATCATAAAACAATTACAATGAGAAATATCTTTTTGATCCTGTTGCTGAGTGTTGCCTCCCTAACGAAACTCTCTGCCCAGGTACAAGCCCACGGAGCCACCAGTATTGTCATCGAAGGAACTTCAAACATCCATGACTGGGAGATGAAGTCCGATAAAGGTGAATGTAATGCCTCCTACACACTGAATTCTGCAGGGGTACTTACCTCGCTCAATTCTCTTTTATTTAATATCAAGGCCGAAACCCTGAAAAGTGGTAAATCGGCGATGGACAAGAATACTTATAAAGCTATTGGGACTGAAAAGTATCCTTATATCTCTTTTACCAGTACCAGTGCCACCATTAAACACAATGGCGGAAACAGTTACACCATTACTTCCAACGGAAAACTGACCATTGCCAGTGTAACCCGTCAGGTAACCCTCGTTGCTGCCTGCACCCTTACTGCCGACAAATCGCTGCGAGCAACCGGTTCCTACAAGATCAAAATGACCGACTATAATGTAACGCCTCCCAGTATCATGTTTGGCGCCATTAAAACAGGTAATGAAGTGACCATCAAATATGACCTTACATTAAAAGGCCGATAAAAATTAAAATTCTTAATGCTTTTAAAACATACAGTTATGAGACATCTGAAATCCATAAGTCAATTGTTAGTGATCGGTTTACTGGCCCTGCCTTTTGCATCCTTTGCCCAGTTTTCCGACAGTATTGCCAACTTCCGTCATTACGACCAACGCGGCATTAATGTATTTGAAACCCCCAAACAGAACAATCACGTATTTTCTGGCTTGAAAGTAAAATTAGGAGCCGGATTTACACAACAGTTCCAAAGCCTGAAACACGAAAACCCAACGGCTACCAATAACACCGGAACTGGTTCCAACAGACTTTATCCGCTGACACCTGGTTTTATGACCGCACAGGCCAATCTGTACCTGGATGTACAACTCGCCGACGGTATTACCTTGAATGTGAGCAACTACATGTCCTCCCGTCACCACAATGAATTTTGGGTAAAAGGTGGATATATCCAATTTGATAAACTTCCTTTTAAAGGACAGTTTGCCGAAAACCTGATGAAGATCGCTACTATTAAGGTAGGTCACATGGAGATCAACTATGGTGATGCCCACTTCCGTCGTTCTGATGGTGGACATACCTTCTACAACCCCTTCATGGAAAGCTATATCATGGATGCCTTTGCTACTGAAATCGGTGGTGAAGTTTATCTGAAAGCCAATGGCTTATTTGGTATGATCGGTTTGACCAATGGTATGATCAAAGGTAACGTTGACTCTGCCTACAAAACTACTTTTGATGATGTAACCAAAAAATCACCTTCTCTCTATGGTAAAGTAGGTATCGACAAAATGCTGGAAGATAATATCCGTGTTCGTTTTGCCGCCAGCTACTACCATAATGGAAGCAATGCCGGTAGTGGTCTGACCCTTTATGGTGGCGACCGCACTGGTTCCAACTATCAGAATGTAATGGAAAAAGGTGTCCCAGGTGCATTGCCTGCTTCTACTGCCATTTCTTTCTCTGGTCGTTTCAACCCCGGATTCAGCAAAAAAGTGGATGCCTTCATGTTGAATGGTTTCCTGAAAGCTGGGGGATTTGAACTCTTTGGTACTTATGAAGCTGCCAAAGGCCGCACTAAAAATGAAACTGCCACCCGTAAAGCCTCTCAGTTTGCTGTGGATGGTTTGTATCGTATAGGCAAAACCGAGAACCTGTTTATCGGTGCTCGTTATAATGTAGCCAAAGCCCGCCTGGCCAATACAACAGCCATCACTTATACCGGAGATGTTAATGTAAACAGGTTTGCTATTGCTGCCGGATGGTATGTAAGCAAAAACATCCTGCTGAAAGGTGAGATCGTTAACCAAAAATATGAAGACTTCCCATCTGCTGACTATCGCAGTGGTGGTAAGTTCAAAGGATTTGTGATCGAAGCCAGTGTTGGTTTCTAATAATGAATCATGAGACAATTGCTGCTTATAATCACCGCCCTCGTGGCGATGTCCAGCACCTACCGAACCGGTTCAGGCAAGGCCCTGAACCGGTGGGTAGTGGAAAGCAGCAGCTCTTTGAATATCGAAGGAAGTTCCAATATCAATGATTTTCGTTGTGATATCACGGAATACGTCATGCAGGATACACTCTGTTACAATAAAGAAGACCGGACAAGCCGGCTTGCCTTTATCAACAGTTGTGTAACACTCGATGTAAAACGTTTTGATTGTCACCACAAATACATTACCAATGACCTGCGAAAGACCCTGAAAGCCGACCAGTATCCTTTGTTGAAGATCCACTTCCTGTTCATGGACAATTTTTCAGCGGATGCCGACAACTCCAAAGTGACCGGCACCATTGATATTGCCCTGGCCGGAGTGCTCAAAAGAACCCAGGTCCAATTCCTGGTCAAAAAAGGGGAAGGCCGGATTCATCTCACCGGGGAAAAACACTTGAAGTTCTCTGATTTTGGGTTGGTGCCGCCCAGGAAACTGGCCGGACTGATCCGGATCAATGAAGAGATCACGGTGAATTTCCTGTTGAAGCTGCGTCCGATCTGATCAAGTAGCAAAAAGCATCTTTAACCAATCAAATTACGAATATGAAAAAAGTTCTGATCGCTGGGTTTACAGCCGGAGTCGTTGTACTACTGGTAAGCCTTGGGCTGCTGTACCTGTCCATCTTCCTGTTCCCCGCCGTTGCAGAGGAGTATTTCAGTCCGGTATTTCGCGGGTCCTCCGGAAAAACCGACTGGCTCTTTTATGCCCACCCTTTTATCCTGAGTTTTTCCCTGAAATGGTTCTGGGAACGGTACAAAGAGATCTTTGAAGGAAACCTTATCGTAAGGGCCATCGAAGTAGCTCTTGTGTATGGGATCGTGGCCATGGTACCAGTGCTCTGGCTTACCTATAGCGCCATCGATGTCTCCATAACTGTAGTTCTCACCTGGCTGGCCTATGGTATCGTTCAGGCATTTGTAGCCGGGCTGATATTTGCCAAGTTGAATCCCTAACAATATAAGACAGGTCGTACAGGACCTTCTCCGTATTCGTACAGCCGAGCCACCCCTGGTGGCTCGGCTCATTTTTACTCCTCCTCCTGAGCCGATTTCAGAAGGGATCGGAACCATTCATCCACTTTCTTTTTATCAAACACCTCCTCCCAATATATCATCGACAAAGCATCTTTGGAATGCCATTCCTTCTCATTCAATGAAAAAGGGCCAACCATTCCCAGATACGATTCTGAATTCTCTTCCCCTTCTTCCCCATATGCGACCTTGAACAAGAAGAACCTTGCCAGGGATCCTTTATAGGTTGCTTTCCGCTCACCTAACAGGACCATCTCTGAGGGCGAATAATCATCGCTGGCATAATTATATAAATACGACTCAGCAAAATAAGCCTGGGTCCTGAACTTAGCCGGGTAGAGCGCTTCCTTATCCATCTTTTCCAATTCCTCATATAATTCTATACGATAATCGTTGCTCGCCGCCAGTTCCTCCCAAATGGCCGCATCCACTGCCTGTCCGTTTCTTGCCAGGCCAAGGGCAGCATCAAATTTGGTTTGTATCTCATCAATGGCAAGAAATCCACGCAGACGTTCCTGGCATTCAGCATCATTCAAATAGGCCAACAACCGAATGAGGTCGCTGCTCATGTATCCACTGTACTCCTCCGACTCTTCCTCCAGTTTGATCCGAATGGATTCAAGACTGGTATCGGCATGATGCAGGATCACTTGCTTGTAGGGATCCAATAATTGAACATCCAACCGGGCAGAATCCAACACCCTTACACTCAGGTCAACCATCACACCCACCCAGGCCGGATGGTTATAAAGAGGCAGGATGTCGGGAAAAAGTGAAACACCCAGATCCAGCGAATCCATCATACGGTAGGGCATGTAGATCCCGGTTGTGGTGGAAGGAGGATCCTTAACCAAGAGCTCGCGTATCAGGTCATAGGATTCTTTCGTATGAATACCTGATAAAGCGGCGATCATTCCCAACCTGACCTTAGCCGAGGAGGCGGGAATTTTCTTATATCGTTCCTTAATGAATTGAATGGTGGAGGGATCTTTCAGTTTACTCAGTTCATCGATAATGCGGTCCTGCATGGTATAATACATCGTACTGTCATCCCGATAGATCCTGGTCAATCCATCATGCAGGAATGGAAGGTCCTTTTTGTAAAAGGTCATTTCCGTAAATGCATCAACCGCCTTGGCAAAGGTGGCCGAATCAGTCGAAGCCAGCCCTTGTTTTAACTTTCCAGACCGATCAGAAAAAATGGATTGTGATGATACCTCTTTAGTCACCTTGAACTCGTCGAAAAAAGTAGTGTACCGCTTTTCATCCAGGGAAGTTTCTGGAATAAAGGTAAATAAGGTAAAGAGTGTATCGCCATTCAATACCAACCGTACGTGTTTGACATTGTGGTTGTCATTCATTCGCACCACATAATCACGGGCCGGGAGTTTCCCATTCAGGGTTTCCTTGTATCGGATCACGGAATCACCCCAACTTTGGTAGGGCTCGAATTTTTTGGCAAAAAAGGTTGAATCATCCGGGTACCAGGCATATGGGGAAATGGCTTCTTTGGTAACCACAAAAGAAACCGCATCACTGGGATCATAAGCTACATACCGTACGGAAGAAACATCTGCCGTAACCACGGCATCTTCCTCCTCTTCCAGTGGTTTGTAACGGATCGGAGCGGCCGCGGAGGAACTGAATGTCCTGTCCGGCGCAAGTTGGACCTGCGCAGGTTTAGTCGGAAAATCAGTCAACCGAAAACTGCCAAAGAGTTGATCCCGCACTTTTAAGGCACTTTCCTTATCCGCTCCGGCGGTCATCAAAGAATAAACCCGGCTTCCCCGCAATACTACCATGGCTTGCAAATACACTTTTTGCTCCCCCGCATAACCACCCACCTGAAGGCGGGGGAATCCCTCCCATACATCAATGCTATCGATCTCAAAACCATCCGGCATACTAAAGTTCTCTTTGAAACTACTGAACCAGGATGTATCACCGTTCAGGTGATACCCGGCATCGAGGTCACGCGTCTGCACCAGAAAATACAATCCATTTTCCGCATCCATCAGGTCATAGACGGAGGATACCCATCCTCCCTGGGTAGCGCCTTTTTCCAGGCCCTTGTTTTGTCTTGGCGTTCCGGGAAGGGATACAGAGAAAGCTTTTCCCTGAATGGTAAACGGCTTCCATTCACCGTTGGCAATCGGCTCCTTTCGTTTGAGAATGGCAAATGACTGAAAGAATTTATTGACGTCCGGTGACATCAACCGGATCATTTTTTCCGATCCGGCTATAACCAAATAAAGGATATTCTGTTGGATAAAAAGTTGCACCCGGAAAAATCCATCAGGCGTGTTGAAATAGGCTTCCAATCCCTTCACCCCATTTTTTATGATGGTCTTGGTATCCCTGGGTTTCCCAATGGCATTCATGTTTTTGGCATATTCTTCCATTAGCTTAGGCAGGTAATCCTCCTTTACCTGTGAAAGGGCATGACCGGTCATATATAAGGTCAGGGTGTTGAGGTCATAATGCATCTTCATTTTAACCAGGTCACCATAGGCCGTTATATCCGAGGCAGGGCCGGGGATCTCCACAGTATAGGCGCTGTCATGATTCTCCACCATTTTGATCCAGGGAAGCGCGGATAACCGGGATGCATATACTTCCGCAGGGGTTTCCTTTTTCGAAAACACCGGGGTAACTGAATAGCCCTTTTTCCGGAGCAGATTGATCACACCTTGTGACCCGGGGAGGTGTGCTGCACCTACGGCAAAGAACATACTCCGTACGCCCGACAAGCTATCCATGCTGGATGCCATCTTGTGGTTTCTTTTCACCATCATGGTATCCTTCAATTCGGTGGCAAGATTGGGCATATAGAGATTCGCAATACCCTGCAGGTCACGAGCAAGATAGATCGCGATCATTTTTTCCAGGGTAAATTTTAGTTCTTTGTCCGAAGCCAACAATTCCTTTTCTTTCAGCCCGCCGCCAAATTCATCCAGCATGCCCAACTGATCGGTAACATCTTCCACCGCTCCCAACCACTTCTGTGAGCGTTGGGCGATCCCATATAAATAGGCATCCATGATGGTGGGCATTTCCCCATACTTCAGTTGATTGACCAATTTCTGCCGGCGTGCTTTGATCGACTCCCTGGTTCTTGCCTGAAGCGCTTTTTCTTCCGCATCTGTAAGCGGCGCTTCTTCTTTAACAGCTTCCTCCTCTTCATCCTCCTCTTTAATGATCATCCGGTAGATCATGCTATCCAAAAACTCCTGCAAATTGATCTCTATCGCTAATCCTTCCGCTCGTTCGATGGCATGATAGAGTGAATCCCCGAAATTGAACAGTCGTTTATCCTGTAAATGAATAGTGCCGTATAGCCAGGAATCCTTTTTTAACCCATTGCCGGAGATCTTCCACAAGAAGGTGGAAGGCCATTTTTCCTGTTGGGCATTAGACTGAATGGAGGAGCTGGTGAGCCAAAATAAGGTTATAATGGTGAAAATAAACCACCGGGTACCGGTTCTCATGTAAGTGTATTTTTCGAAAATTAATTAAAATTCGGGAAGGGCAATAATCTGTCAAATCAGAGAAATGACTGAAGCTGCCTTTTTCCTATCTTCCTGTCTCAAAGCAGCCATATGACATCCCGTTATATTCTCGCCCTTGATCAGGGAACGACCAGCAGCCGCAGTATTCTATTCAACGAAAAAGGCGATACCATAGGTGTTGCACAGAAGGAATTTCGCCAGATCTTCCCTCAACCCGGATGGGTGGAGCATGATCCGGAAGAAATATGGAGTACACAATACGGAACCATGGCCGAGGCCCTGGCCAAAGCCAATATTACCATGAAGCAGATTGCAGGGATCGGTATCACCAATCAACGCGAAACCACTGTGGTATGGGATAGAAAAACGGGTAAACCCTTATATAATGCCATTGTGTGGCAAGATCGGCGAACCGCCGCTTACTGTGATGAGCTTAAAGCTGCCGGACATGAGACCATGATCAGGAACAAAACCGGGTTGGTGATCGATGCTTATTTCTCCGGTACCAAACTCCGTTGGATATTGGAAAATGTAGCCGGGGCCAGGGAAAAAGCAGAAAAGGGCGAACTTGCCTTTGGTACAATAGATAGTTGGCTGGTATG
>JANRLV010000078.1:0-7692 GCA_033762195.1 Chitinophagaceae bacterium
TTATATATTTTAATCACTATCATCCAACATCCAACATCCGTCATCTGTCATCCGTCATCTGCCCACCGTCATCCGTCCTCTGCCCCCCATCACTCTATCCTCACCATCCTCGCCCCATGATACGAATGATACTCGCCTTTGTACATTGCATCTGCACTTACAGGGCCCATTCGATAGTATCCCGGAGAAACGGCTCTCACCGCATAATAGTAGGTCTGTTTATTATTGGTCATGTCAATAAAGAAGTGAATGCGATCGTCACGAACATCCAATGCCGTAGGTGAATACCCATCCTTGATCCAATCCATTCCGGGGATCTCCTTGGTCCTTGGGTTCTCGATCTCAAACCCGGCGGGCAAAAGATCAGTGATCACAACGTTCTCCACCGTACCGGAATAGGATTTCTCCAGACTCACCCCGATCACGATCAGATCATTTTGTTTAAAGGATGACCCACTGATCTCTTTTCCAAAGCGGTCATAAAACCGGCGACGAACTTTAAGATAACTGTCCTCTTCCTTATAACTACCCGTGGCGCTGATTCCCTCTGCCTCCCAGAAGTAATACAGTTGCCCACTCCCTTTTGTAATGATCTCGATATTGTTTCCTTTAAGGGCTGCTTTATCACCGGTCCAGTTTCCACCGTCCACTTTCGCAATGGTCTTTCCGCCCACTTTTATTTCAGCGGTGGCAGTGGATTGTGCCGCAGCTCGCGCGATCTTACCCAAAGCAAGGAAACCAAAGGACCGTTCCTGTGTACTCAACCATTCCCTTGATTTTAATTTATCACTCACATGTCTGGCCATCACACCGATCTGTTTATTGGCCGGATCCACTTCCAACAAGGCATTCAGGGCTACCCCTTCATCCCGCAGATCCGAATACCAACTACCACCAGATTGGGAAACCGATTCTTCTCCCACAAAAGCCGTAGGGAGCATACTGGTAAATGATTTCTTATCCCCGGCGATGGCATAGGCTGCAGAGAGCAGGTACTTGCCATCTATGGCGAGCAGATCAGGATTGGCTTTATAATAATTCATGGAAGGAATATTCGAGCGACCGGCAAGCGCCAGCACAAATAAACTGTACGGCACTTCCTTGGGTGCGATCTTCCTGTTTTGATCCCGGTTATAATAATAGGCGATCGTTTCGCGATTTCTTAACCGGTTGGTCAGATAGGCCAGCATAGGATCCAGCAAACTGTTCTCCACCGTGAACCCGGCCTTGCGTGCTTCGAGTAAGAAGTGGGTGGCATAGACGGTCGTCCACCAATGAGGCGAGCCCTCTCCATCCCACAAGGTCAGTGCCCCGTTTTCCACCTGGCGCATTTTGATCTTGCGAATAGCCTCCATCACATTGTAATTCGCATTGGAGGCGGCTATGCCTTTCTTGTTCATGATATCCACCAGGTCGCCAAAATATAATTGGGGGAAGGCAGCTGATACCGTTTGTTCGGTACAGCCATAGGGATACTGAACCAGGTATTCCAATTGTTTACCCCATTCCAATACCGGGCTCCGGCTTACCACCAATTTGTAATCAACACTGGATGGAATAAAATCCGTCGTTCCGATTTGAACAGTCTGTGTAGCACCGGCTTTCACCACCCCGCTTCCTGTTACTTTTTGCAAGGTGCTGGCCGGACGTACCGATATCTCTGTTTCATCAAAGAATTTTTCACCCATGCCATTTACTTCCACCCGCACTTTGGAAACAGCCATCACCGGATCGGCCACGATACGGAAGGTGGCACGGCCTTCACTATTGGCTGGCAGGTTTACAGACTGTGTCGTTCCCCCCAGTACCTTCAGGGGGCCATCGGTCTTTAATTGCGCACTTACCGTAGCGGCTTTGGCGGTAGTATTACTCAGCGTAACGGGCACGGTGACCGTATCGCCCGGACTTAAGAACCGGGGAAGTGCTGTACTGATCACAACGGGATCTGCAACGGTCATTGTATTTTCTCCTGCACCAAAACTTGATCCTTTATAGGCCACGGCCATCAGGCGTATCTCTCCACTGAACTGTGGCACCTGTACATTGAATTTGGCTACGCCACTGCCATTGGCTTTTGTAATTCCACTCCAGAAAGAAACCACTTTGATCCGTTTGGCCGGCATCGGGTTCACCCTTTTCTCCATGGAAAGGTCACCATCGCCACCTGTACTGCTTAAGCGGCCACGCACTTCAGGGAACAATAATGGATACAGATCATAACCATTTACCTGCAAGGCCTTCTTGCTGTAAAAATGATCATATGGATTTGGTGTCTTAAAACTACTGACCTGCAATACACCATTGTCTACCGCCGAAAGAGTGACATAACTACCAGGCGTTGCTTTTACCGTGATCTCCTGACTGGTACGTGAGCGAACGGTTTTCTTTGCTTCGATTTCAACGGCGATCTTCCGGGATTTATCTTCCACCTGAAGGTTCTGATACCCATGTGCCACGGTCAGCGGCATATCGGTCAGTTCATGCGGCTTGATCAGCGTAGCGGTCACATACACATTCGGCAGATGGTCTGCAGAAATGGGGAGACTTAATTGCGCGGTACGTTTCTCTACATTGACGTAATGATAAGAAACGATCTTGTCGGTTTCCATGGTCACCAGCATACGGCCATCAAAGGGAGCCTTGAAAGTGGCTATTGCCGTTTCATTGGTGAAATAAGGATTCTTCCCCTTGTCGAGGGCAATATCGATATGGCCTTCATTATTCACTTCAAATGTGCTGTTGGAATTGCCCCAACCCCAATTGCCATAACTATAAAATGATTCACTGACATAGGTATTGGCATCGGGAGCATACACACGGATCTCGTAATCACCCGGTGAACGGGGTACATAGGAATAACTGGAACCATTGCCTATCGACAAGGTTTTTTCTTCCATCAACTTGTCCTCTTTTTGAGATTCATAGCGGAAATACCCTCCGCTTTTCACCAGGTTGGTATGGTATTCATGCTTGATCACCTGAACTTTGGCCGACGCGGAAGTGGCTGCCCCGCCTTTGTTCACCGCTGCCAACTTGAATTTAGCCGCCGTATTCAAAGGCTGGTAGTAATACCCTTCGCGCTGTATGCCAAAGAAAACAGGTTGCGTGTATAAATTCAGGCTGGAACTTCGGCTTACTGGTCTACCTGTTTCATCAAAAACGGTAGTATAAAAGACCGCCTGGAGAAGACCCATATTCTTCAATACATCGGTCAGGGTATAAGAACCTGAAACCTGACCGTTGGCATCAGTCTGGCCCTGTGAAACATTTTTATCAAAGACCGAACTCATATTCTCCAGGTTGAAATTATACCCTTCAAATTTTTCCGGTGAGAAATATTGTCTTCTTACCTGTATCTCCAACTCATAGTTACGATTGGCGGCAGGAGGCCCAAAGAAATTGGTGGCCGTCACCTGCACATTGGCGGTTTCCCCGGTTTGTATCGATTCCTTGTCCAATTTGGATTGAACCCGGATACGATCAGGTACAAATTCTTCCACATTGAAACTTTGTGTTCCCAACAAAACCTCATTGGAGGAATAAACCTCCAAGGTATACCCGCCGGTAATAGCGGAAGTGGCCAGATCAATTGCGCCTTCAATACTTCCTTCTTCGTTGAGTGTCTTGCGGAAGGTTTTCAATTCCTTACCGTTTGGCATGAGCATCTTCAGCAATACGGGTATCTCACCCGGGCTTTTCCATTGACGGTCGCGGATAATGACGGAGAAATTGATCTTCTCACCGGGACGATAAATATCCCTTTCTGCATAGATATAGGTATCGAGGCCCGTCGGGTTGTTTCGTTTTCCACCGACCTCAAACCGTGAAGTATTTACACGGGTGGAATTAAAAGGCAGGTAGTTGAAATCATCGGCTGTCTTGGCTATGATCATCGCAGGTTTGAAACCACTAAAGTCTTTCTTTGTCATTTCAATCTCTGCCACACCATCACTGTTTGTGGCACCTGTGCCTAAAAGTTGGTTATTACCTCCGTAAACCATGATATTCACCCCGGCCAGCGCGTTCGCAGTTTTGATCGAATTGGCAAATACCAACATTTTGTCTGTCCCTTCCCGGGCAATCAACCCAATATCGGATACGGAAACAAAACGACTGTCCTGCACCCAATAACTTTCCGTTGAGCGCACCACTACATGATAGATACCATTGAAATCCGGAAGCCGGTCTTCAAACTGAGCGAAGTTGAGCAGGTGTCCGCCCCCACTGCGTGGAAGGCTGCGGGTATCGATCTCCTTTTCATAGATCACATCACCCAATACCATATCGGAATAACTCGCGTAAGAATATTCATCTTCATAATAATCGCCATAATAGGAATTCTTCTCCCGTGGCGAATACCCATAGCGTTGGGCCAGCAGGAGGTTATTCTCATAGACCTTTGAAACGATCAATTTTACCTTGGGGGTATTGGTGATACGGATCTCCATGTTCTTTGCCCCTTGTTTGGAAAGGTAGATACCTTTGTTGTTGGTAAAATTGATCCCTGACTCCAATTCTCCAAAAGCGACCTGCTGGGATACTTCTTCCTTTAAAACGCCGCCCAATCTTCCGCGAAGTCCTTTCAGAAAATTCAGCGTATAACTTTTCTCCACATTGAATCCTTCACTCCGGATCAAGGCCCCCGACTCGGTCAGCTCGACAGAATAATTCATTTCCGGGTCGATCTTGATGTAGTTTTTGATATTCTCGGACACCAATGGCTGACTGGTCCTGATCTCCACACTTCCTTCCTGTCCATCATGCTGCCCTTCCACACTTTGGATAAGCAATACAAAAGGGGAAGGGATATTAAAATTCTCTATCAGATCTTCGGGTGTTGAATTATTTCCTTCCAGGGGTTTGATTCCTTTGGCCAGGGTTACTTTTACCTGGTAGTCTTTATCCTCCACTGTCAGATTATTGATCGAAACAGACAATTTATTCTCGGGTGACTGGGTCACCAGGGTAAACTCCTTCTCATTGCCATCTACCGTGATCGTAAGTTTATCCTTGATCTCCTCTGGTTTTACAGGATAATTAAAAAACAGGTCAACCTGGGGATAGGCATTTTTCCCGGATTCATCCTTCGCCGTCCAGAAAACCTGGAGGTCATCTACGGTCAGGTGAGGCGTATGAAATTCGATCTTATCGGCTTTCTCCACCTTCCCAAACTTGCTGTACCGAAGTACTTCATTGGTCATTTTTGCTTTGTAGGTTGTAGCGGGGGCCAGGGGTGCGGCTGGTGAAAACACCAGCATATCCGGGCTCTCCCACCGAAAGCGGCCCGGGATAGCGGGTTCGAATTTGATGTACTCCGTCGAATCCCAACTATTCAGCAATGAATCGGGGGCCAGGGATTTGCTAAACCGGAAGTTCAGGTTGGTTAGGCGGGGCACCTCGTCCTTCGCATTAGTGGAGTCGAGCACCACCGCATTTCGGTTACACGAAAGCGTGAGTACGCCTGTACATAACAGGAAAAGGCTGAGCAGTCGGAGACGCATATGAAATGGTTAATGGAGTGGAGAATAAAATAAAGTTGACTAAAAGTACCGAAATCAATGCAATTTTGTACTGACCACAAAAAGAGGCATGCCCAAGCAATTCTCCATACGGTTTACCCGCAAATCCTTGTTAAAATTCCTGAAGCGTACAGGACTGGCCTTCGTGGGAATGGTCGTGCTTTTCTTTCTCCTCCACTGGGTTTTTCCCCCACCCCCGCCACCGGATTTTTCCCCCATTGTAACCGACCAGAAAGGGGAGATCATCCATGCCTATCTTACCACCGATGAAAAATGGAGGATGGTGACCGAATTGGAGGAGATCTCCCCGCTATTACAGAAGACCATCATTGCCAAAGAGGATAAATATTTCTATTCACACCCGGGCATTAATCCCGCTGCCGTAACCCGCGCCTTTTTCAAGAATCTTTTTCGGTTAAAAAGAACCTCAGGGGCCAGTACGATCACCATGCAGGTGGCCCGCTTGCTGGAGCCCCGAAAAAGGAATATCGGCAGTAAAATCATTGAAATGTTCCGTGCCTTGCAACTGGAACTTAAATACAGTAAGAAGGAGATCCTGCAACTCTACCTTAACCTGGTGCCCTATGGAGGGAACATTGAAGGGGTAAAAGCTGCCGCTTTTTTGTATTTCAACAAGGCGCCGGATCATTTATCCCTGGCAGAAATCACGGCCTTGTCCATCATCCCCAACCGCCCGTCCTCCCTGGTCATCGGTCGGCATAATGCCCGTATAGTGGAGGAAAGAAACAGGTGGCTACAGAAATTTGCAACGGATAAAGTGTTTACACAAAAAGAGATCGCCGATGCCCTGTCCGAACCCATGAACGCCAGACGCGGTACTGTTCCCCGTCATATTCCACACCTGGCCTACCGGCTCAAGAGACAGGGAGGCCATCTGATCCCTACCTGGATAAACCTGAATACCCAGCTTAAAACGGAGCGGCTGGTGGAAGACTATATCCGTGGTTTGAAACTGCGCCAGATCCGAAATGCGGCGGTGGTCATCATTGACAATAAAACACATCAGGTGATCACCTATGTGGGTTCGTCTTCCTTCCAGGATACAACCGATGGTGGACAGGTAAATGGGGCCAAAGCCATAAGGCAACCGGGGAGTACCTTAAAACCACTTTTATATGGTCTTTGCATCGACGAGGGCTTGCTGACACCCAAGTCCGTAATGACCGATGTGGCAGTAAACTACCAGGGTTATGCACCCGAAAACTATGATGAAAAATTCAATGGGTATGTAACCATGGAATATGCCCTGGAACATTCCCTCAATATCCCGGCAGTAAAGGGCCTGCGCCTATTGGGAAAAGACAAGTTGGTGAGCAAACTAAGCGCCTGTGATTTCAGACAGATCCGAAAGGATCAGCACAAACTCGGTTTATCCATGATCCTGGGAGGATGTGGAACCACACTCGAAGAACTCACCGGCTTGTTTAGTGCCTTTGCCCAAGACGGCACCTGGTATGCCCCGCAATACCTCCGCACGGGTTCCACCCCCAAACAGGTTCGGATACTCAGCCCCGCGGCCAATTTTATGGTCACCGATATTTTATCCAAGGTCAACCGTCCGGATTTTCCGCTTAACTGGGGGGCCACCGAAAAAATGCCCCGGATATCCTGGAAGACAGGAACCAGTTATGGACGCCGGGATGCCTGGAGTATTGGGTACAACAAACATTTTACGGTTGGGGTGTGGGTGGGTAATTTTTCAGGCCTGGGTATCGCCGACCTCAGCGGGGCACAAACCGCCACCCCCCTGCTGTTTCGCATTTTCAACACCATTGATTATGATACGGAAAATGAATGGAATGCCCCACCGGAAGATTGCGCCTTGCGGCAGGTTTGTTCAGAAACCGGGCAAGTACCGTCTCCGCAATGCCAACATAAAGTGATGGACTATTTTATCCCGCTGATCTCCTCCACGATACCCTGTGCCAACCGGCAGGAAGTGATGATGAGCCCGGATGAAAAAATATCGTATTGTAAATCCTGTATGCCGGCTGCTGGGTATAAGAAAAAAATGATCCGCCTGATCGAGCCGGAAATGCAAAACTGGTATGAAGAGAACCAATTACAATATGAGCGTGTACCTCCTCATAACCCGGAATGTGAGGTGGTATTCAAAGGCAAGGCCCCGTTGATCCTTTCACCAACCGCCAAT
>JANRLV010000079.1:0-17425 GCA_033762195.1 Chitinophagaceae bacterium
ACCGAATCGTAGGCGATACCATTGGGAACATCCACCTGGGGGTCGATCTGTTTCACCCGTTGCCAGATATCCGATACATCCGCTTTGCCCAGCACCTGACCGTTCGAAGGATCGATTCGTAATATATAGGGCATGGTCCATTGATTGGCATATACATAACCGTTGATGAATTCTAGTTCATTCAGGTTATAAGCCAATTCTCCGTTTTGGTAGACTCCTTGCGTGCGGAGTAAACGGAATGTTGTCGGGTCGTAGAAATAGAGGTTGCTGCTTCCATCACTTACGATCATCTCTTTTCCATCCGTAGTGATACCCCAACCTTCTGTATTTAGCGGGAATTCAGCAATTTTTTTAAAGGTGTTGATATCATAAACGAACACTTTATGTTCTTCCCAGGTCAATTGAAACAGGGAATCGCCCCAGGTCGCTATGCCTTCGCCAAAGTATTCCGGTTCGAGATCAACCCGTTTCAATACTTTTCCTGTTTCCAGTTCCACTTTCATGAGGCGTGAATGTCCTCTTTCCCCTGTTCCTTCATAAAAGTCACCTTTATGAAATACCAGGCCTTGTGTAAAAAAGGCGGTGTCGTGAGGATATTCTTTAATAATGGAATAGGACATGGCCCGGGTAATATCCGGTTTTTGCGGATCAGGGGTATTTCCACCCCCATTGCCCGGGTCATTACACGATGCCACCAGGCTCCATCCAGCGAGTAAGGAAATGGCTATGCGCATGGGTCTAATATTCTGACAAAGATAGACTTATGTTTAAAATCCACGGGGTTAAATCCTCCCTAAATTTTATGGATCCCTTCTTTTTTGGGGGAGTGGCTTGCATAATCCGAAAATAGAGGCTATGTTTATGGCGGATTAGGTTACAACTTTTTACCTCTAATTCGCCCTCCGTATCCGGGAAAAATCTTCCCAATAACCATTTTTGATCATACCCTTCTAATTCCAATTCCCGCAGAAACCACGTAATCCCCCTGTGGAGCCGTTTTTTTCATTCTTTACCTTTTGAAACAATGATGAAAAAGCTGGCTGGCTTTGTGCTGTCCTTTCTGCTTGTACAATTGATTCATGCTCAACGAAATTGCTCGAGCCATGAGTATGTCCGACGCATGCTTGAAACAGACCCCACTCTTGCCCAACGAATTTCCGAGATCGAACAATTCACACACCGACTGACCCATCGAACAGTGGAGGTCAATGACCTGCCCGGTTCCGCGGCAGATCAACCTGTTCTTGTCATTCCGGTGGTGGTGCATGTTGTTTATCATTATCCCGAAGAGAATATTCCCGATTCACGTATCAGGGACCAGATAGAAATACTTAACCGCGATTTCAGACGCCTGAATGCAGATACCAGTAATATCCCGGATGGGTTTGCTGACCTGTCTGCTGATATACGAATCGAATTCAGGCTGGCCACCAGTGATCCCAAAGGAAGGGCCACCTCCGGTGTGGTGCGTAAGTATTCTCCACTTACCAAGTGGAAGATGGATGATAAGGTAAAATTTGATGACGAGTTAGGCTCCGATGCCTGGGATGCCTCTCAATACCTGAATATCTGGGTTTGTAATATGGATGACCTGTTGGGTTATGCGAGTTTCCCCGGAACTCCGCTTGAGCGCGATGGCATTGTGATCAATTACAAGGCCTTTGGCCCGGTTGGATATTTTTCTCAGTACAATAAAGGCCGTACCACCGTTCATGAAGTGGGTCACTGGCTTAATCTGCGGCATATATGGGGCGATTCAGATTGCGGGGATGACCTGGTAGGGGATACCCCTCCGCAACGAAGCTATACCCCCGGCTGTCCTTCTGGTGTGCGGGTTACCTGTAACAATGCCTCGAATGGTGGAGATATGTACATGAACTATATGGATTTTACCAGCGATGCTTGTGTAAATATGTTCACTTACGGACAAAAGCAGCGGATGCGTACATTATTTGAGGAAGGAGGGCCACGTCATTCATTCCTTAATTCCCGCGGGCTGGATGATCCGATTCTGGAAGAAGGCAGTCTGCCCGATAATACGCCCAAATGGCTCCACATCAAGCTATATCCCAATCCGGCTAATAGTACGGTGACCATGAACTTTCAATATGATGTTCGATGGATTGGAAAAGAATTACGTGTGACCGACCTCTCTGGCCGAATCGTTATGCGTACTACGATCTCTCACGCTATCCATACCGTTGATATCAGCCGTCTCGCTCCGGGTGTTTACTTTATCGATGGAGAGAAGGAAGGGGAGAAGATGCGGGAGAAGTTCATTAAGCTTTGACCTTGATTTAAGGATTAAAGGATTGCCCAGGATTTGACCAGGATTTAAAGATTAGAGGATTACAGGATTAAATGACTGAAGGATTGAGAGGTAAATTAAATTTTACCCCTCAATCCTTCAGTTATTTAATCAATTCATCAATGAATCCTGGCAATCTTCCAATCTTTAAATCCTGGTCAAAGATGTATGGCCTCTCCATACGCCACCTCAATTGCATCTTTCACGCTCTCGCTAATGGTGGGGTGAGGGTGAATGCTATTCAATACTTCATGATAGGTTGTTTCCAGTTTACGGGCGGTTACGGTTTGCGCGATGATCTCAGTGACATTGTAACCGATCATGTGCGTACCCAGCCATTCTCCGTATTTGGCATCGAAGATCACTTTCACAAAACCTTCGGTATGACCGGCAGCCGAGGCTTTACCACTGGCGCTTAGCGGGAATTTACCCACTTTGATTTCATAACCGGCTTCTTTGGCTTGTTTTTCAGTAAAACCAACGGAAGCGATCTCCGGAACACAATAGGTACATCCCGGTACATTGCCATAATCGAGGGCTTCGGGTTTGTGGGCATATTTCTTTTCGCCAAAAGCGATATTCTCGATACAAATGATCCCTTCTTTGGAAGCTACGTGTGCCAGGGCCTGACCGGGAACACAATCTCCAATGGCATAGATACCGGGTATATTGGTCTGATAGAATTTATCAACCATGATACGGCCTTTATCTGTTTTTACGCCAAGGGTTTCCAAACCGATATTCTCGATATTGGCAGCAACCCCAACCGCGCTGAGCAATACATCTGCTTCGAGAGTGATCTCGCCACTGGCCGTTTTCACGGTGGCTTTAACGCCGGCGCCCGCTGTGTCCACTTTGGTCACTTCACTGCTGGTCATGATCTCAATGCCTTTTTTCTTGAGGTTTTTTTCCAGTTCTTTTGAAATATCCTCATCTTCTACCGGAACGATCCGTGGCATGAATTCAACAATGGTCACTTTGGTTCCGATGGCATTATAGAAATAACCAAATTCCACTCCAATAGCGCCACTGCCCACGATGATCATGCTCTTTGGTTGGGTGGGTAGTGACATGGCTTCCCGGTATCCAAAGATCTTTTTGCCATCCTGTTTGAGGGCAGGGAGTTCGCGGCTGCGGCCCCCGGTGGCAATGATGATATGACGGCCTTCCACTACGGTTTTGCTTCCGTCAGCAGCCGTTACTTCAACCTGGCCTTTGGCTTTCATTTTGCCATAGCCCATCACGACGTCGATCTTATTCTTTTTCATGAGGAATTGAACCCCTTTGCTCATTTTATCGGCTACCCCACGGCTCCGTTTGATCACTGCGTCAAACTGGTGGGTTCCAGTCGCTTCGATTCCAAAGTCTTTGGCATGTTGAATGTATTCCATCACCTGGGCCGATTTCAACAGGGCCTTGGTGGGGATACAACCCCAGTTCAGACAAATTCCACCCAGACTTTCCTTTTCGATGATCGCGGTCTTTAACCCCAGTTGGGATGCCCGGATCGCTGCCACGTAACCACCTGGTCCACTGCCAATTACGACGAGATCGTATGCCATAAGATTTAGATTGAGTTTGAATTGAGAAGCGAAGTTATTTGAAATGAGGGAATTGGCAAAAGACAGGATGGGGGAGAGGTGGGGCGGGAGGCGTGAGGCGTGAGACGTGAGACGTGAGGCGTGAGGCGTGAGATTGGACCCTGCTCACGTCTCACGCCTCACCACTCACGCCTTGCCTCGGACAATTACCCCCTCAACCTATTTCTCCCACAATCCCAGACTTTTTTTCTTTATTTCCAGTACTTTCCCTACCTTTGCCGTCCCAAAAATTTGAATCGTCATGGCAAGAGTATGTCAGATCACAGGTAAGGTTCCGATGACCGGTAACAAGGTGTCGCACTCGAACATCAAGACCAAGCGTCGTTTTCTGCCGAATTTGCAGACAAAGCGGTTCTTCCTGGCTGAGGAGGATAAATGGATCACGTTGAAAGTATCTGCGGATGGTATCAGAACCATCAACAAACGCGGACTTCTCAGTGTGGTTAAAGAATTGAGGTCTAAGGGACAACACATTTAATCGTATCAAACGTAAATAATCATGGCAAAGAAAGGAAACCGTGTACAGGTAATTCTGGAATGCACCGAGCACAAGACCAGCGGTCAGCCCGGTACAAGCCGTTACATTACGGTGAAAAACAAAAAGAACAACCCTGAGCGTCTGGAGTTGAAAAAGTTCAACCCCATTCTCAAGAAAGTGACCGTTCACAAAGAAATTAAGTAAGAGACCTTAACTCATTAAGATATGGCAAAAGCAGCAAAAACAGCGATCAAAAGTAAAGATGCCCGCGCGGCCGCTGAAGCAAAGAACTGGACCAAAGTGATCAAGTCTGTTCGTAGTCCCAAGACCGGTGCCTATACCTTCAAGGAAGCCATCGTTCACAAGGATAAGATCAAGGATTATCTGGCTCAAAAATAATTTCGCGCCATTGCAAATTATACAGAAGCTATTCGTAACCGCGAATGGCTTTTGTTGTTTAAATAATCAATCCCAATTCAATCCTTATGGGTTTCTTCAATAAACTTTTTGGGAAAAAGGAAAAGGAAAGCCTCGACCAGGGTCTGGAAAAGACGAAGGAGAATTTCCTGAGCCGTATCACCAAAGCCGTTGCGGGAAAAACATCCGTGGATGCCGAAGTACTCGACAACCTGGAAGAAGCCCTGGTAAGTGCCGATGTTGGCATTGATACCACCGTTAAGATCATTGAACGGATTGAAAAAAGGGTTGCGCGGGACAAGTACATGAATACCTCGGAGCTGAACAAGATGCTCCAGGAAGAGATTGAACATATTCTGGTAGATGCCCCCGCAGCAAATAGTTATGCCTTCGATTCCGAACTGCCAGCCAAACCCTATATCATTTTGGTGGTTGGGGTGAATGGGGTAGGGAAAACCACCACCATTGGCAAGCTCGCCCATAATTTTAAATCAGCCGGAAAATCGGTGTTGCTTGGCGCTGCAGATACCTTCCGCGCAGCAGCGGTGGATCAATTGACCATCTGGAGTGAACGGGCGGGTGTACCGATCGTAAAACAGGACATGGGCAGCGACCCTGCCGCTGTGGCTTTTGATACGGTTCAAAGTGCCGTTTCCCGAAACAGTGATGTGGTCCTGATCGATACCGCAGGACGCTTACACAACAAAGCCCATCTGATGGACGAGCTGAGTAAGATCAAGCGGGTCATTCAAAAGGTAATACCCGATGCTCCCCATGAAGTGCTGCTGGTGCTCGATGGAAGTACCGGACAGAATGCGCTGGAACAAGCCAAACATTTTACAGCGGCCACGGATGTAACCGCCCTCGCGATCACCAAACTCGATGGTACGGCCAAAGGAGGAGTTGTACTCGCCATTGCCAACCAATTTAATATTCCAGTCAAGTTCATCGGAGTAGGAGAGAAAATGGAGGACCTACTGGTGTTTAATAAACATGAGTTTGTGGATTCCTTATTTAAAACACGAAATTAATTCGTGAAATTCCTGTTACATGAGAGCAAAGAAATTACATAAGGATAAAGTAAACATCATCACACTTGGCTGTAGCAAGAATATGGTCGATAGTGAGGTGCTGAGTGGGCAATTACAAGCCAATGAGATCGATGTGGTACACGAGAGCGGGAAGAAAGACCACAATATTGTCATTGTAAACACCTGTGGGTTTATTGAAAAGGCCAAGGAGGAATCCATCAATACTATTTTAGACCAGGTGGCCCTGAAACAAAAGGGAAAACTGGATAAGGTCTATGTTACCGGATGTTTGAGTCATCGTTATCGCGATGATCTGGAAAAAGAGATCCCTGAAGTGGATGCCTGGTTTGGCACCATGGAACTTCCCCTGATCCTGAAGCAATTTGAAGCGGATTATAAATCTGAGTTACTCGGTGAACGATTATTGGCCACTCCTCAGCATTATGCTTATCTCAAGATCAGTGAGGGGTGTAACCGTACCTGTTCGTTTTGTGCCATTCCCCTGATGCGTGGTGGCCATGTCAGTAAAACCATGGAAGAACTCGTGGCGGAAGCAACGGCACTGGTAAAGAAAGGGGTGAAGGAGATCATGCTCATCGCTCAGGAGCTCACCTATTATGGGTTGGATATTTATAAGCAACGCATGTTAGGTGAATTGATGAAACGCCTGAGTGACATTAAAGGATTGGAATGGATCCGGCTGCATTATGCCTATCCGCATAAGTTCCCCTTGGATGTACTGGATGTCATGCGTGAAAGGGAGAATATTTGTAATTATCTCGATATGCCGCTGCAACATGCAGCCAATAACATGTTGAAGGCCATGAAGCGGAATATTACCCGTGAAGAAATGGAGGAGCTGATCCTTGCCGTGCGAGAACGGGTGCCGGGCATTTGTTTACGCACCACCCTGATCACCGGTTTTCCCGGAGAGACAAGGGATGACGTGGAAGAACTGAAGTCTTTCTTACAACGCCAGCGATTTGACCGCGTAGGTATATTCACTTATAGCCATGAAGAGGGAACTTCTGCCTATTCCGAGGTGGATGATATACCTGCTGCGGAAAAAGAAGAAAGGGCCCGGGAGATCATGGAGGTGCAACAGGAGATCTCTTATGAATTGAACCAGGATAAGATAGGCAAGGTATTTAAAGTTATGGTCGATAAGAAAGAGGCCGGACGTTACCTTGGCCGTACCGAATTTGATAGCGTAGAAGTGGACAATGAAGTGGTCATCAATACCACCGAACGTCTCCGCCCCGGCGATTTTGTCCAGGTTAGGATCGTAAAAGCCTATGATTATGACCTGGAAGGGGAATTGGTCTGATCCATTTCTAAGTGTCCCTTTCTAAAAAAGTCAATTTTCTACTACAAAAAAGGAAGATTCTTTTTTACACCACAATCCCATCATTTACTATTTGTTAGGAGCCTTACCTAAACCATCTTTGTATCAGCAAAGCAAGGTTAATGGTTCTGATTTTTAAACCTCCTATGAAAAACCGACAAGACCGCATCCTGTGAAAAACCACTGCAACTGCAGTAAACCAATCGTCCTTTACGTTTATGACATCCCGCCTTTTCAGGTGGGATGTTTGGTTTATACAGGACCTGTTTATCCAAAAATATCATTGAGCAATCCGGCCAGCCTGATACCCGCTTTTAGTAAACACTGATTTAATTCATCTACATGGTCAAAATTATACCGGAATCCAAGTTTTTGGTCAGGTTGGGTAATCTCCTTGTACAGCTTTTGGCTGGTGGAGTAGGATTCCCAAAACCAATCGGTCATGGGTTGTTCCTGCCAGGCTTTACGGTCTGCCTTGGTGGCATGATTGATTGCACGGGCAAATTCCGTATAACTCAATTGTTGAAAGGCCGGTAATTGGTCATCCCATACACGGTGGAGGTTGCTATTTTCATTGAACCACATGACGAAAATCCGGTTACCTCCAAAGCCTTCAGCCCGGGCGACGTGCAGAGGTTGGTGTATATCACCGATCATATGGATCAACAGGCGGAGGTACATCTTTTGGGTATCCGGTGCCAGCTCTTTTTTCTTTAACTCGGCAATCAGAAAATTCAATTTTGTATAGGCATCGGTCAGGGTATCCTTTTCCAGAAAGTCCTTTACTTGTTCTTTATTCAGGCCTTCTTCCAGGTTTATATAGTGCCAGGTATCCAGGTATTTATAGGCCGGGTCCGATTTGATAAAATCCGCCCAGGTACTTCCCATGGCAAGGGATTCATAACCGAGGATGGCTTTGATATTCTTTCGGGCTTTTGCAGTCAGGTAAGAATCGGCGATCTGTCCAACCACCCGGTGCCCCAACTGGCCCCAGGCGAGTGATTGAAGGGGCAGGTAGGTCAGAAGAAAATAAAGAATTATGCTTTTAAGTAAACGCATGGTTTTATTTTTTTTAACAATTATAACCCGGGCAAAATTATTGGTAAAAATCTTAACAATATCAAACCATAGCTTAACAGGGCATTAATAATTATTGGGCTTTAGATTGCGTCTATCCCGGTATAAGTTAACCGTAAAATCAAAAACGTATGAAGCGATTACTTACTCTTCTGTTTTTTGCCGGTATCACCACCGTGGTCATGGCCCAGCCTCCCCGCCCAAATCCTTACGGCCGTCAAAATGGCCCGGTAGCTTCCAGAAATTCGCAGTATATCGGGAAGTCCTATCATTATTCTTCCCGGGAACGCGACCGTGACATTGCGAAAGTGTACCGCAAGTTCTCCCGAAAGATCCGTTCTGCCGGCAACCGTCTTTTTGCCAGCCGCTATAAAAAAGTGAATGAGATCAACCGGCTCGAACGCGAACGTGACCTCGAGATCGGAAAGATCAATGCGAAGTTTTATAGTCGGAGGAATTCGGCACGCGGGTAAAGAAATGAATACACGGATTGCACGAATTACACAGATTATTCAAATTTGACGGATCTGTGTGATTTGTGCCGTCCGTGTATTCAATAAAAAGACTAATTTCCCCTCCCAAAAACTACATTATGCAATTTGAATGGGAAGGGGTTTTCCCGGCGCTCATCACGCCTTTTACTTCAACCGATGAACTTGACCTCGTACTGTATGATAAAAGCCTCAAAGCTCAGGAGGAGGCCGGTGTTCATGGCATTATCCTCGGTGGATCCCTGGGTGAAGCCAGTACCCTCACCACACCGGAGAAAGAGATATTGGTGAAAAGGGCACAGGATAAGCTTGGCGGCCGCCTCCCGGTCATTTTAAACATAGTGGAGAGTTCCACACGCGAAGCAGTACGCCAGGCGGAATTGGGCGTACAATGGGGCGTGGATGGATTTATGCTCCTGCCACCGATGCGGTATAAGAGTGATGACCGCGAGACCGTGACTTATTTCAAGACTGTGGCTTCGGTTTCTTCCCTGCCCGTGATGATCTATAATAACCCGGTTGACTATAAGATCGAGGTGACCCTGGATATGTTTGCTGAACTGGCGGAGCTTCCCCAGATCAACGCGATAAAGGAAAGTACCCGGGATGTAACGAATGTTACGAGGTTGATCAACCGCTTTGGGGAACGATTCAAAATACTCTGTGGGGTGGATACTTTGGCAGTGGAGGAACTTGCCCTGGGTGCACATGGTTGGGTGGCTGGTTTGGTGGGAGCCTTTCCAAAAGAAACGGTGGACCTCTATCACCTTGTCAAACAAGGAAAATTAGAAGAAGCCCGGAAGCTCTACCGATGGTTCATGCCCCTGCTGGAATTAGATATACACCCCAAACTGGTGCAGTACATCAAATTGGCCGCTTCACATACCGGTATTGGAAGCGAGTATGTCCGTGCTCCGCGCTTGATGCTTGTGGGTGACGAAAGAAAAAGGGTGGAAGCAGTGATACAGGAAGCCCTGACCAATAGATTGTGATATTAAAGTTTCCCGCAGCGTTCGCAGCGTTTCTTGGCGATCGCAGCGGGAAGCCTTACCTCGAAATATAGCCGGCATGAAATTTAAGGACGCAACAAACAATGAAATAGACCATGCCTTGCAAATGGCCTGGGAGGCATTCCTGCTTTACCGGCAACAAAGCTTGGCCAAAAGAGCAGCATTCATGCGTACCATCGCTAACGCGATCGAAGCCTGTGGTGACCGGTTGATCCAAACCGCCATGCGTGAAACGCATTTGCCCGAAGCCCGTCTGCGTTCGGAAAGGGCCAGGACGATTTTTCAATTAAACAGTTATGCCAATGCCTGCGAAAAAGGGGATTGGCTCGAGATCCGGATCGATACCGCGCTACAGGAGCGTAACCCTCCCCGGCCGGATATTCGAAAGATGTTAGTGCCCTTAGGCCCTGTTGTGGTCTTTGGCTCCTCTAATTTTCCCTTTGCCTATTCTACTGCAGGGGGCGATACAGCAGCAGCCTTTGCCGCAGGTTGCCCGGTAATTGTAAAAGCCCATCCGGCCCATCCTGAAACCTCCGAAATGGTTGCCGGTGCTATTCACTCTGCTATTAAAAAGATGGGATTACCTCAAGGCTTGTTTTCCCACCTACACGGCGCTTCCTTTGAAGTGGGAAAGGCGCTGGTGACACACCCGCTGACTAAGGCAGTTGGATTTACCGGCTCATTTACCGGAGGAAAGCAATTATTCGATTGGGGCCAGCAACGGAAGGAACCGATACCCGTCTTTGCGGAAATGGGAAGTGTGAACCCGGTATTCTTATTGCCAAATAAACTACAGAAGGATGCATTTGCCATTGCCGAACAATACGCCGCTTCCATCACACAGGGAGCTGGTCAGTTTTGCACCAACCCCGGGCTGATCATTGGTATCGAGAGCGAGGGGCTGCAACGTTTTATACATGACCTGGGTAAAAAGATCCAGCAAATTGCGCCCGCCCCTATGCTGCACCCCGGAATTGTCGGCGCCTACAAAGAGAAAAAAGGAAATGCCCTTTTACAGGAAGGGGTTCATCTGGTAGCCGAATCCGAAACCACTGTAAAGGAGGGAGAAGGCCTGCCAACGATCGCTACGGTGGAAGGCAAGATATTTTTGGAGAACCCTTTGCTTCATCAGGAAGTATTTGGCCCTTATTCACTCGTGGTCCGGTGCAAGGACAGCCAGGAAATGCTATCTGTGGCCACGCACCTCGAAGGACAATTAACGAGTACCCTGATGGCTACGGAGGAGGATATTCTTGCTCATGAAAAGGTGGTAAATGCCATTCAACTCATTTGTGGCAGGATCATATTGAATGGAGTACCTACCGGCGTGGAGGTATGCTGGGCCATGCAACATGGAGGGCCATATCCCGCCACAACAGACAGCCGATATACAGCCGTAGGGGCAGATGGAATCAAACGATTTGCCAGACCGCAGTCCTTTCAAAACTGGCCAGACCATTTACTTCCCGATGAACTGAAGGATAATAATCCCCTGGGTATTTGGCGAATGGTGAACGAAGAATGGAATAACGGGGTTATCTGATAATCATTTATGGAATTCAAATAAAACCACAGAGACACAGAGGCACAAAGAATAATTGAAAAAACTTTGTGCCTCTGTGTCTCTGTGGTTAAAAAAATCTAGTTTTATAGTAAGACTACGCTGCTAATAAAGAATCCTCTCTTTTGTGCTTCCACACAAAGTAACTGGTAACAAAAGTGGCCACCACAAAATAGGCCAGCAGGAAATATGCTATCCCCGGAATAATCGTACTTGCTTTGAACCAATCTCCTTCCTGTAACAGGATGACCATTCCCACTGTATTTTTTAGTGTTTCAAAAATCAGGGCATAGGGGTTTCGGTCCATCAATTCGGTATAGGCATAGACCATTAAAAAAATAAATCCCCCGTAGATAAAGATATCAGGCGTACCAATGTTCGCAATATTTCCAAAGAGGTAACTGATAAATAAAAGGGTCATAACTATTTGAACCCAGCTCCAGATATGCAGGCCTTTAGAAGCTCTGGGGTCATATTTTTCAAAATGATACACATCTTCGATCTTGGGAACCGGATATTTTTCGGCCACGTCCGCTGGTCTCCAACCGGTGGGCATAAACCAGATCCGGAATTTATCCCAGATGTTATTGGTTCTCCACGCATCTTTTACCAATAGCCAGAAATGCTGAAAATTGATACGGATCGGGTTCCAGGTGGCAGCAGGCCTCGTGATGCCATATACTGGAGGTTTATCGGGTAACTCTTCCTGAAAAGTGCCAAACAGTTTATCCCAGAAAATAAAAATCTGGCCAAGGTTCTTATCAAGGTACTCGGGGTTGATGGCATGGTGTACCCGGTGATGAGAAGGGGTTACAATTATTTTTTCCAGAAAACCCATCCGGTTAATGTGTCGTGTATGGTACCAGAATTGTGCAAAGAGATGCAGGGGCGCCAATATGGCGATCACTTCAAGCGGAACACCCACCAGGGCTGCGGGAAGCAAAAGGAAAGTAAAGTATTCAAAAATGGAAGCGATACTTTGCCGAAGGGCACAGGCCAGGTTAAACTCTTCACTGCTGTGGTGAATGATGTGCCGGTTCCAGAACAGGTTGACGTGGTGACTCCAGCGATGGACCCAATAGCCCTGAAAATCGATAACGATAAAAGCCACCACATAGGTAAGCCAGCTGGCCTTGATGGTGAAGATAGCCAGGTGGTCGACCATCCAGCCGTAACTCAAAATGCCGATACTCAGGCCAAGTACATCCTTGGTGACATTGGTGATGCCCGAGCTCAGGCTGGAGATCATATCCATGTTCCGGACCGTATCATATCCTTTGCGCCAGCCATACCATTTTTCAAATAATACCAGGAATAGAAAGGCAGGCATGGCAATGAGCAGAATGCGACCATAGGTTTCCATAATAGCAGCAATTATTGATTAAAAATACAAAACCGCTCAATATCTTTATCCCTAACATGAGCCTGATCAATTATAATCTTCCCGGGGCGCCTTTTGGCGGGAAAGGGGGTGTTTTTCAATGTATTGATGCCCATACCTGTGGCAATCCTGTTCGGTTGGTACTGTCCGGAGGGCCTGTACTGGAAGGAAATAACATGTCGGAAAAACGACAACATTTCCTTCGGGAGTTTGACTGGATCCGGAAAGGGTTGATGTTTGAACCCCGTGGCCATGATATGATGAGCGGGAGTATTCTTTACCCGCCACATGACCCGGCTAATGACCTGGCTGTTCTTTTTATTGAAACAAGTGGTTGTCTTCCCATGTGCGGGCATGGTACTATTGGTACGATCACCATCGCGGTGGAAAAGGGGCTGGTACATCCTAATGTGCCTGGTCTGATCCGTTTGGAAACCCCGGCCGGACTGGTCGAAGTGCGTTATGTCATGGAAGGGGATAAATGCAAGTCTGTACGCCTGACCAATATCGCCTCTTACCTGGCGGCTGAAAATCTGGTAGCTACCTGTCCCGAATTGGGGGAATTAAAAGTGGACGTTGCCTATGGCGGAAATTTTTACGCGATCGTGGATGTACAGGAGCACTTTCCCGGGTTGGAGCAATTTCCCGCCGATAAGCTGATCTATTGGGCCAGGGAATTACGTAAGGAGATCAATGCCCGCTATACATTTGTTCACCCGTTGAACCCAACGATCCAGGGTTGTTCGCATATACTCTGGACCGGAAAGGTCATTGACCCTAAAGCCACGGCAAGGAATGCTGTGTTTTATGGTGATAAGGCAATCGATCGTTCCCCCTGTGGTACCGGAACCAGCGCCCGAATGGCGCAATGGTATGCCAAAGGGAAATTGAAGAAGGGTGATCTCTTTATTCATGAGAGCATCATCGGTAGCCAATTCATCGGGCGGATTGAGGAGGAAACAACGATTGATGGACAACCTGCAATAAGACCTTCCATTGAAGGTTGGGCGCGCATCTATGGAGCCAACAGCATTACCATTGATCCGGGGGATGATGTATATGCGTATGGATTTCAGGTTTAATAAATAAGGAAATGAAATGTATCGTCATCGGCGGGGGCATTATCGGCCTTAGTTCCGCCTTGTATTTGAAGAGGTCAGGCTGGGAAGTAACCGTATTGGAGAAAGGGGATTTTGGGGACAATTGTTCTTATGGAAATTGTGGTTATATCTGTCCCAGTCATTTTATACCATTGGCCACACCGGGTATTGTCAAACAAGGGTTGAAATGGATGTGGAATGCAACCAGTCCTTTTTATGTGCAACCCCGTCTGGACCGAAACCTGATCGATTGGGGGATGAAATTCATGCGTTCTGCAACCAGGGAACATGTGGACCGGGCGGCCGCTCCATTATGTGAAATATCCCTGCTCAGCCAGAAAGAATATGAAAGCTGGAACCGGGAAGGATTGTTTTTTGCCTATGAACACAAGGGGTTGATTGAATTGTTTCAAACCGCACCCGTGGCGGAACATGCCCGGCATGTGGTGGAAAAAGCCCATGCGCTTGGGTTGACCGATACAAGACTCTTATCAAAAGAAGAGACGGAAGCCCTTGAGCCAGGGGTTCGCCTGGATGTTCTGGGTTCGATCTTTTTTGCCTGTGATGCCCACTGCCATCCAAATACCCTGATGCTGAATTTGCGTAAGATGCTTTTGGCAGAAGGGGTACAACTGGAACCCCATCAGGAGGTGACCGGATTTGAGAAAAAGGGAGGGAAGATCCAAACTGTTTTGACAAATAATGGCGCTTTCTCCACCGATGCAGTGGTACTGGCTACCGGCTCCTGGAGTCGTGAAGTAGCAAAAAGACTTGACCTGCGATTGCCTCTGATGCCTGGCCGAGGATATTCCCTGACACTGGAGGATTCACCCTATAAGGTAAACTACCCCTCCATATTGGTTGAAGGGCGGGCGGCGATTACACCCATGGATGGGAATAAGATCCGTTTTGGTGGTACGATGGAGATCACTTCCCATTCCACGCCACCACGGATGAACCGTGTGGAAGGAATTTTGAAAGCCGTCAAACGATACTACCCTGACTTTGTTATTCCACTACCTGCACCGGACAAAATCTGGTATGGCTACCGGCCCTGTTCGGCCGATGGGCTGCCTTATATTGGGCGGGTAAAAAAATGGGAAAACCTGGTCGTGGCCACCGGGCATGCAATGCTGGGACTTAGCCTTGGTGCCGGCACCGGTAAACTGGTCAGTGAAATACTGAACGAGAAAACAACCTCTATCCCCCTGGATGCGTTTCAGGTAGAGCGATTCGGCCGCAAATGATTAACTTTATTCAAACCACTTGTCATGAAAAATAAAATGATTGGATCCCTTCTTCTGATATTGGGATTTTCCTTTACTATTCAGGCACAGCACAGCCTTACCAAAAAATGGGAATCTGAAGCCCGTTTTTTAGTTCCGGAGTCTGTTTTTTTTGATAAAACAAAACAGGTGCTGTATGTAAGCAATATTGATGGCACAGACCCCTGGGCAAAGGATGGGGCGGGGTCTCTGGGAATGTTGGGGTTGGATGGCCGTATCATTGCCGCAGAGTGGATCGTTGGTCTGAATGCCCCCAAAGGCATGGCTATGTTCGAAGGCATGCTTTATGTAGCTGATCTTGATCAAATCGTCATTGTGGATCCTTCTACCGGATTCGAAGTTTCGCGAATCACAATTTCCACTGCCGATGGTTTAAATGATATCAGCATTGATGAACAGGGGGTCATTTTTGTGACGGATTCCAAAGCAGGTAAACTGTATCGTGTTAAAAACGGAGCCCCTTCTGTTTTGCTCGATGGCCTTAAAGGTCCCAATGGGGTTTTGTGCCACAAGGGACAGGTTTACCTGTTGAATGATGGCGGACTTTATAAGGTGGAAGGCGATGAAGTCAAACTCATTGCTGATGGTCTGGAAGGATTTACAGATGGTATAGAACCCGTCAAAGAAGGTGGGTTCATCGTTTCCTGTTGGGCAGGCGTGATCTACTTTGTAGACCTGACCGGGAAAAAAGAGCTGTTAATAGATGGACGTCAGGGAAAGATCAACTCTGCTGATATCGGGTATGATCCCGAAAAAAGGATCGTTTATGTGCCAACTTTTTGGAAAAATTCTGTGGTGGCTTACGAACTAAAGTAACAAATCTATAACGCAGGAATTGATAATTTCACCGCATGGAATTTTTGTCACAGCGAATCCCTTACCGCGAAACAAAGCAGTTCTCCAGGATCGTACTGGATCATATTGATCAGGCTGAGCCGCTTCGCCCTTTTTATGCACATGCTGTTTCACGGGCAGGATTTGAAGCGGCCATCAGGTCCCGTCAATCTTTCCACACAGACCGGGAAACCCTGTATACCCATTTACAGGAACAGTATAAGGGGTTAAGTATTTCTGAAAAGTTGATCAGGAACCTGGAGGACCTGCGTTCTGCCAATTCATTTACGATAACCACGGCTCACCAGCCCAATCTTTTCACCGGGCCACTCTATGTGATCTATAAGATCCTGCATGCGATTCAATTGGCCAGGCATCTTTCCGAACAATTCCCTGATAAGAAGTTTATCCCGGTTTATTATATGGGATCCGAGGATGCCGACCTGGATGAACTCGGGCACCTATTTCTAAACGGGGAGAAGTTGAATTGGGATACCAAGCAAACCGGTGCGGTAGGTCGCATGAAGGTGGACAAGGGTTTGTTGAAACTGATCGATCAGATTGCCGGGCAGGAAGGGGTTCAACCCTATGGGGCTGAAATAGTCGATATCCTGAAGCAGTGTTTTAAGCAGGATATTTCCATTCAGCAGGGTACATTTCATTTCCTTCATCAATTGTTTGGGGAATGGGGCCTGGTGGTATTGATCGCCGATGCGCCTGCACTTAAGGAGAAAATGATCCCAGTATTTCAGGAAGATCTGTTGGCACAAACCCCTTCACAGATCGTGGAGCAAAGCTCTGCCAGGTTGGGAAAGGAGTATAAGGTACAGGCCAGTCCACGGGCTATAAACCTGTTCTACATGGTCGATGGTATCCGTAACCGGATCGAGACAAGTTCGGATGGTTTTCAGGTGGTGGATACAGAGATCAGGTTTACAAAAGAGGCCCTGCTCAAAGAACTGGATCAATATCCGGAGCGTTTTAGTCCCAATGTCATTCTTCGAGGGTTATACCAGGAAACCATTCTGCCGAATATTGCCTTTATAGGTGGCGGAGGAGAATTGGCTTATTGGCTTCAGCTAAAGGAATTGTTTACGCATTATAAAGTGCCTTATCCTATGCTGGTCTTGCGCAATTCATTTTTGGTGGTGGAAAAATCATGGGTCGAAAAAATAAACAAGACCGGATTTGATCTGGTTGATTTTTTTCAACCCCTTCGTGAATTGATGGATCAGTATGTAACCCGGGAATCAAAAAATGTCATCCGGTTAAATGGCACGCTAACTGACACCGAAGCCATTTTTGACCGGATCAAATCACAGGCGGGTGCTGTCGACCCCACCTTGGCTAACCACACCGAAGCAATCAAGGTGCAGGCTGTAAAAAAACTTAAGGAACTCGAGAAGAAAATGTTACGTGCGGAGAAACGGAAATTTGCGGATCAGCAAAGGCAATTGGCGCAGATCAAAGACCGGTTATTTCCCGGGGAAGGATTGCAGGAACGC
>JANRLV010000080.1:0-39200 GCA_033762195.1 Chitinophagaceae bacterium
AATACCACCGGCGCCAAAGCCTATGATTCCTCCATCCAGAAATGCGTTGTACTGATGAAGGATGAACTGGAAAAAGCAAAAGAGCAGGTGTTGAATGTATTATAACAAAGGGCTTAGAGCTGGTGGCGAATGGCTTTTGGCTTCCGGCTTTTAGTTATTTTTGTAAAAACCCTCCCACTTGCGAATAGTATTTAACTTTCTGGTCGTCTCCCTCCTGTTGCTTTCCTCCTGCGGAAAGGTAGATCTGTATGAAAAACATGTGAGCATCCCCGAACATGCCTGGTCAGGTGCTTTCAAGCCTGTTTTTGATTTTGAGGTCACCGACAGCGCGGCCGATTACCAGTTGTTTTTCCTGATACGACACAACGACAAGTATAATTACAGCAATATCTTTTTTAACCTTTACTCCCAAACTCCGGGTGACTCCTCCCTGCGCAAAGCTCCTTTTGAGATCACCCTGGCCACTGATAGCAAGGGCTGGCTGGGTTCGGGGTTGGATGATATCTATGAACACAGGCACCCCCTTACCAATTTTGTACGTCTTCGCCCGGGGAAATACCACTTTGAACTGGAACAGATAATGCGGGAAGACCCCTTACAGCATGTCCTTAGCGTAGGACTTCGGCTGGAAAAAACAAAATGACCCCGGCCATGCAAACCGGAAAAGGAAGAATAAATAGGATCACCCTGCTTTATGGCTTTGTGCTGTTTTATATAGTTGCGGCCCTTATTTGGTGGTATATCTCCCTCGAAAAACAGAACCGCGACATGGCGGCGCTTCGCGAAAAGAACCTCGAATCCCGGCAAAGCCTGCTTACCCCCGACCGTTACGAAAGAGCCCTTGAATCCATTCAGAATACCCGTAAAAGAAACACGGCCAAATACCTGGCTGAAGGAATCGCGTTTCTTTCCCTGGCCCTCACGGGCGCCTTATTCGTTGCCAGGTCTGTACGCAAACAGTTTCGTGTACAACAGCAACAACAGAATTTCATGATGGCGGTGACCCATGAACTTAAGACGCCCATTTCAGTTGCCCGGCTCAACCTGGAGACCATGCAAAAACACCAGTTGGACCCGGAAAAACAAAAAAAGCTGATCACCAAGACCCTTCAGGAAACGGCGCGGTTGAATTTTTTAACCTCCAATATTCTTGTATCGGCGCAATTGGAAGGTGGATATGCTTCGACCTACGAAGAACTAAACCTCTCCGATCTTGTAAGGGATTGTGTGCAGGATTTCAGAAACCGTTTTCCCGACAGGGAGATTGAAGCGGCTATCGAACCCGAAACCGAACTCAAGGGTGACGCACTTTTGCTTCAATTGCTCGTCAATAACCTATTGGAAAACGCCATTAAATACTCTCCCCGCACAAAACCTATCCTTTGCCAACTGAAAAAGGATACCTCCAACAAGGTAGTTTTACAGATCATTGATGAGGGTGAAGGCATCCCGGATGCTGAAAAGCCACGCATTTTCGACAAATTCTACCGGGTAGGCAATGAATCCACCCGGCGTACCCCCGGTACCGGATTGGGGCTCTACCTTTGCAAAAAGATCGCCGCCGCCCATAATGCCGACATTTCAGTGACAAACCATTTACCCAATGGGAGTAATTTTGCCGTTAGTTTTGACACCAGATCATGAATACATCCAAAGCCTCCATACTCCTTGTTGAAGACGAGGAGAACCTGCACGAAGCGCTAAAGCTCAATCTTGAGCTGGAAGGCTATGAAGTGTCCAGCGCCTTTGATGGTGCTCAGGCTCTCAAAGCCGTTCAATCCGAATACTTCGACCTCATCATCCTGGATGTGATGCTACCTGAAATGGATGGCATCCATGTAACAGAAACCATCCGGGTAAAGAACAATGAAACGCCCATTCTTATTCTGAGTGCCAAAAACACCAGTGCCGACCGGGTATTAGGGTTAAAAAAAGGGGCGGATGATTACCTCACTAAACCCTTTAATCTGGAAGAACTGATCCTCCGTGTTCAAAAACTCATTGAAAAGAATAAGAAGCTGCAGGATAAGGACAGTATCGGAGACACCTATCAGTTTGGGCAAAATGTAGTTGACTTCAAAGCCCAGGAAGCCAGCACCAAAACAGGAAAGAAGATACAACTCAGCAAGAAAGAAAGCATGCTGCTTAAGCTGCTTTTTGAGAATAAGAACGAGGTCGTTACCCGGGAAAAGATCCTGCAGGTGGTTTGGGGGTATAATGTGTATCCAACTACCCGCACGATCGATAATTTCATCCTTAATTTCCGGAAATACTTTGAAGATGATTCCCGCAACCCCAGGTACTTTCATTCTGTCCGGGGAGTGGGGTATAAATACACAGAGTAGGTTTTTTTCTTTGAGTGTGCTGCGGGAAAAAGAACTACAAATCCCCCAACTGCGGCCGCAATACGATATCTTCCACACAAGCCCCGGGTGATAATTGAGCAGCAGCAAAGATCATTTTTGCCACATCGGTCGCTTCCATGATGCGGTGCGCGCTATTGTCAAAATCCCCCCAGGAATCGGTGAGTACGGCCCCCGGGAAAACCGTGGTCACTTTAATATTAAAAGGCTTTAACTCCTCCCTTAAATTTTTAGAAAACCCGTGCAAGGCATATTTGCTGATGCTATAGGAACCCCCGTTTGCATAAGCTTTTAAAGCCGCAATGGAGGAGATATTGAAAATATGCCCGCTTTTTTTTCTGATCAGTTCCGGAGCCAGCACGCGGGTTAGATGATAGGCCGAATAAAGGTTGATGGATATCATTTGCTCCAATACCCCGTCTTCTTCGTTGTAAATACTTCCGGGAATGAATTGTCCGGCATTGTTGACCAGTATATCAATAGGGTAGCCATTATCGATGATCCACTTTCCAAAGCCCTGGGCTTCTTCTTTTATTGAAAGGTCACGTGCCTTGGCCTTGACCTTAACGCCTGGATACCGGGCCATAATAGCCTCCATAGTGGATTTTAGCGCGGTTTCATCTCTTCCACAGAGAAAAAGGTTATGCCCGTGGGAGGCAAATTCTTCTGCAATGGCCCGGCCAATACCCCGGGAAGCGCCTGTGATGACTACATTCATGGTACCCGATTGAAATTTAAGTGCCCATAAAGATACTATTCCGCCGGGCAACATTCAGGCGGCATTAGTTACTTTTGCGCATTATTCCACCGCATGGGTTCACTTCAAAATAACTTACCAGATTTCGCCAAACGCTGGATCAAAAAGGCCGCTTATGGTCTTTATGACCTGACGGATCTTGTTTTCAAGGGATCGATCGATAAATACGACCCTCAAACCCTGCGGGTACTGGAGCAATGTTTACGCCCCGATTCAAATACCATAGATATCGGCGCACACCTGGGGCATATCCTCCGCGAAATACTCAAAGCAGCTCCGCAGGGTAAACATGTGGCCATTGAACCCATTCCCCACCTGTACCAGGGACTGCAAAAGAAATTTGGGAACCGCGTAAAAGTGCTTGATTGCGCACTCTCCGATCAGCAGGGTACGGCTGAATTCAATCTCTTTGTAGACAAACCCGCCCTGAGCGGCCTGAAAAAAAGAACGGATTTCGGCAACCAGGAGGTAAAGACCTTCACGGTAAAAACGGAAAGACTTGATGACCTGATCCCGGTAGATCAGAAGATCGACCTGATCAAAATCGATGTGGAAGGCGCCGAAATGATCGTATTGGAAGGAGCGCGTGGTTTATTAAAACGTGACCGCCCTATTGTTTTATTTGAATTCAGTTCGGGCGGAGGCTCTATGTATGATACCGTCCCGGAAAAGGTCTATGATATCTTTGCCGATAGTGGGATGCAGGTATCCGTCATCGAATATTTTTTAAAAAAAATGCAGGGCTTTTCCCGCGAAGAATTCGCCGGACAATACCGGAAAGGATATAATTATTTCTTTATTGCCTACGATGAAAAATGGATCGCCCGCAAATGAAATACCAGCATATTTTCTTTGATCTGGATCATACCCTTTGGGATTTTGAAGCCAATAGCCGGCAAACCCTGGTGGAAATGTATGATTCCATGTGCTTAGCAGAAAGAGGCGTGGATGATTTTGACCATTTTCACAAACAATACCTCGTACATAACGAAAAACTCTGGGCCCGATACCGCAATGGCTTTATTAAAGTGGATGAACTGCGCTGGAAAAGGATGTGGCTCACCTTGCTTGATTTCAAGATTGGCGATGAGCCCCTGGCCAGGGAAATGGGTTTAATTTTTTTGGACCTGCTACCCACCCGAAATATCCTCTTCCCCCATGCCCTTGAGATCCTGACCTATCTGAAGGAAAAAAAATACCGTCTTCACCTCATCACCAATGGGTTTGAAAAAACCCAGCACAGCAAATTGAAAAATTCCGGGATTGATCATTTTTTCTCCGCGGTTATCACCTCCGAAGGAAGCAATAGCCTGAAACCCCACCGCGAAATATTTGAATACGCTTTTCAGCAAACGGGTGCCAACCCGGCCAACAGCATCATGATCGGCGATAGCCTGGAAGTGGATATCAAAGGGGCCATGAATGCCGGGATGGACCAGGTATTTGTCAACCACATCAATGAAAAAGCGGATTTCGAGCCGACCTATACCGTGTATTCGTTGAAAGAGTTAGAAGGGATTTTCTGATTACTTGAATTACACGGATTTTCTATAATTCGGCTACAACTGTTACGCCACCTTGAGGCTTATCCCCGATCTTGACATTGATTTTGGCATTCAGGGGTAAAAAGATATCTACGCGGGAGCCAAATCGGATAAAACCCATTTCATCATTCTGTTTTACCTGCATCCCGGGTTTGAGGTAGTTAATGATTCGTTTGGCCAATGCCCCAGCGATCTGTTTTGTTAGAATCTCTGTTCCATTCGCCATCTTATATACAACGGTATGTCTTTCGTTTTCGGTGGATGATTTAGGGTGCCAGGCTACCAGATATTTACCCTTGTGGTACTCACTGTACACTACATCACCCGATACAGGGTTCCGGTTTACGTGTACATTCAACGGGCTCATGAAAATGGACACCTGAATACGACGATCCGAAAAATATTCATCAGCTTGTACTTCTTCAATCACCACCACCTTTCCATCAGCCGGTGCAATGACCGCGTTTTCCTTCATTGTGAGAACCCGGTTGGGCAACCGGAAAAACGAAATGACAAAGATCCACAGGGCAAATGTGACAAGGAAGATGAGCCAGCTAAGCCAGGGAGAATAGAAGCTGAGAAAATAAAAGGAAACGAGGTTGATCAATCCAAACAGGATCGTACTCCAGGCAATGATGGTATATCCTTCCTTGTGTATGGTCATGGGTCAAAATTGTGGCTGTAAAGATAAGATTTTGAATCAGAGCATCACGAAGAGCCACACAAAGGGAATCGCGATCAGCAGTGAGTCAAACCGGTCGAGAAAGCCCCCATGCCCCGGCATGATCTGCCCGCTATCCTTCACCCCCGCCATTCTTTTCAATTTGGATTCAAGCAAATCACCAAAAGTGCCGGCAATGGCCGCAATACCGGCTATGATGAACCAATAGCCAAACCTGTACTCAAATAAGTTATTTGATTCAAGCACATTGGCATAAAGCCGCGAGAATAAAAATCCGGTGGCCAATATGGACAACAGAATACCCCCGATGGTGCCCTCCCAGGTCTTCTTCGGAGAGACCGGCGACAAAGGCGTTTTCCCGATCAGGGAACCCACGATATAGGCCATGGTATCATTGATCCAAATAGCAGAAATGATAGCGATAGGAACCAGGGTGAGATGGGCCGGCCAGCTTTCATACAACCCATCTTCGATAGAAAGTGAAGAAGCCTCCGACTTAAGAAAACCCAGATGGATCATCAGCGCGCAGGGAAGCGTGATATAAATCAATCCCCATACTACACGCTGCAAATATTTGGAGGCATCCATTTTTTTCAGGAGCCGGATGTATTCATACCAGCATCCAAAGTGGATCACAACAAAAAGCACAAGGAATGACCAGAAATTCCATAACAGGCTCGTGAGCATCACCGCGGCAAAAACCAGCGCGGTCAATGTTCGGGTCATGAAAACTTTTTTATTAAGTGCCATGGCGATCAGAATGAAAAGGGATCATTGGGGGCTCTGTCTCCCGCATATACTTTTTCCATGCTATTGGTCGATCGTTTTCGCATCCAATAGATCAGGGCGCTTACCAGGATCAGACTGGCAATACCCATTATAGCAGGTGACAAACCATTCATGTCCAATGGCGCATCGGAAGAAATTTTACTCGGGTCAAAATGGGTGATGATCACGATGACACCATCATACACCACATGCGCCAGGATGGCTGTCCAAAGGCTACCACTGTACCAATACATAGCTCCCAGTACAATACCCAGCATCATCCGGGGCAGAAATCCATCAAACTGAAAATGGATGGCGGAGAAAATGGCTGCAGCAGCCAGAATACCCGCCCAGGGACTTTTAAACCAACGGATCAGCAGACGTTGAATCACACCCCTGAAAAATAGTTCTTCCCCCACACCGGCAAAAACAGCTATAAAAAACAGGTTCTTGAGCAATTGATCGGTACCTTTTTGGGTCAGCATGTATTCGATCTGCTTATTGGACCCCTCAGCGGTTTCATCCATCCATTTTTGCATGCTCTCGGGAAAAGGTATGGATTGATTGAGTATTCCCAGCCAGCTCGCCAGCGGAAAGGAAAGGATCATGATCAATATTCCGGCGGCAAAATAAAAAGCAGGCGTCTTTTGTTTCAAACCCAGATATTCCATTGGATGGGGGTCTGAAAAATAGGCAAAGAGCAGGACGGGGATCAGGAACAAACACAAAAACTGAATGGTCAACATCCCTCGTACGATCAGCAGGGTGTTGGGGTTCGTCAGGTCCCATTTGTTTACATCCGCCATTTCCATCATACCCATCCCTGTCATCCGGGCCAGGATAAACATGCCAATAATGCTGAGTACCATGAAGATGGCAAAAGAAAGTCCAATGAATACCAGCAATTGGCTCCAGGCAGGTCTGTATTTCAGGTAGGCAGGCATAGACAACTCCGATTTTTAGGTGTAATTTTGCAGGCTCGAATGGCAAATATCGGAAACATAGCATTACCGGAATTCCCTCTTTTACTCGCCCCCATGGAGGATGTGAGTGACCCACCCTTTCGTGCAGTTTGTAAAGACAATGGCGCCGATCTGATGTACACCGAATTCATCAGCAGTGAAGGGTTGATACGGGATGCGATCAAGAGCCGCAAAAAACTCGACATTTTCGATTATGAACGCCCTATCGGTATCCAGATTTTTGGTGGGGATGAAGAAAGCCTGGCCCTGGCCGCGCGTATCGTGGATGTTACCCAACCCGATCTGCTGGATATTAATTTTGGCTGCCCGGTAAAAAAAGTAGCCCTCAAAGGAGCCGGTGCCGGTGTACTCCGAGATATTGACCTGATGGTTCGGCTGACTGAAGCCGTGGTACGCTCGACCTCTTTACCGGTAACGGTGAAGACCCGTCTGGGCTGGGATGATCAAACAAGGAATATTGAAGAAGTCGCGGAACGACTTCAGGATGTAGGTATCAGCGCCCTCTCCATTCATGGCCGTACGCGTACGCAGATGTACAAGGGCGAAGCGGATTGGACCCTGATTGGAAAAGTAAAGAACAACCCCCGCATTAAGATCCCCATTTTTGGCAATGGAGATATAGACAGTCCTGAAAAGGCCTTGGAATATAAAAATCGTTACGGTGTAGATGGCATCATGATCGGTCGTGCGGCAATTGGATATCCGTGGATCTTTAATGAGATCAAACATTTTGTCAAAACCGGCGAGCACCTGGACCCTCCATCCATAAAAGACCGGGTAACCGTTTGCCGTAAGCATTTGCATAAGTCGGTAGAATGGAAAGGCCCAATAGTCGGCATCAATGAAATGCGCCGGCATTATGCTAATTACCTCAAAGGCCTGCCCAATATCAAAGAATACCGGGGCAAACTGGTTACGCTAAAAGAGGTTGACGCCATTGATGAAGTGCTGAATGAGATCGAGAAGAATTATGATGGCTTTGTATTTGAAAAAGCAAAAATCGAATTAGTGAATTATCATGAGAAATGCCCGGTGTAACCTCATTTCTTATTTAATTCTTTCTGATACACTCTTCCTCTTTTTTCTGCAAAATAATCGGCACCAAGCGCAATGATCGCCATGATCGCTAATGTAAGCCCAAAGCCCTTCCAGAAAACGCGTGCCGGATCATTTTTAAAATAAAAGAACAGGAATATCCCTGCTATAGCCAGGCCGATCTCTACATACCGATAGACCACAAAGTTCTTCATTACCTTCTCCATGCGCGGCCCTTCTTCCATTTTTATATATCCTCCCCGATTAAGCCCCATCTTATAGGCCACATCCATCCGTTGTTTATCCGACCGGGCATACACCGTATAGCCCACAATGCCCAGCAGGGTTCCCACCAGAAAAAGCGGAATGGCCGCCCCTTTAAAAAATCCGGGATTTGTTTTTAGAAAAAAGAAAAATACCACCGAGAGCAATACCGCTACCCCGCCAATGATCAGAAACAAGAGGCTTTCCTGTTTCTCTGCCATAAAATATTTATGGACAAAACTGAAATCGGGTTGGAACATGGCCTTGATTTAGGCCAAAAAGTTAACCCTTTTTTATTGCATTCCCGATCTCGGGACCAAGCGGAGACACAGAAGGACCGTAATATTGTAGCAGGATCCCTTCCTCATTGACAAGATATTTGGAGAAATTCCAAACCGGCTCCTGGCTATTCCATCCATTCTTCTTAGGATCCGACAACCATTGAAAGACCGGATTTTGCCCAGGCCCTTTGATCACGGTTGATTTTTTTACCAGAGGAAAACTCACACCAAAATTTCGCTGACAAAAAGCCGCAATTTCCTCATCATTCCCTTTTTCCTGTTCTTTGAAATCATTGGCCGGGAAACCAACTACCACCAATTCAGCCTCATTTTCTTTGTATAATTTTTGCAGATCGGTGTATTGAGGGGTATAGCCACAATCCGAAGCGGTATTGACCAATAAGACCTTCTTCCCCTTTAAATTGGCAAATGGAAATTCCTCTCCATTGTTCAAGATCACTTTCAGGTCATAAAAGGATTGGGAAGGCCCTTGCCGGTTGGTATTTTCCATTGTCTTATTATTTAAACCGATCAACCGGGTAAAACCCAACCAACCCGGATAAACCCATTTCAATATTTGTTGCCTGATTGTCATCTGTGTAATCAATCCATTATCGTATCACCTTTCTAAACAATCCCAGCTTTCCTTTCATCGGCGGGTACTTGATATCCGGATCAAACCATACGGGTGTTTTAAGTACGGAGCGAGGATGGGTAAAGGTTTCAAAGGAAAAATAACCGTGATACTTCCCTATTCCACTTGCTCCTCTGCCGCCAAACGGAAGATGGTGATTTGTAAACTGCCAGGAGGCATTGTTGATACAGGATGTACCTGCCGGAACCGCCTCCTGCCATTCCTTTATCGTTTTAGCATTGTTGCTAAAAATATAGAAACAAAGCGGATCAGGGTTTTGTTGTATAAGTTGGCGGGCTTCTTTGGCATCCGTAAATGAAAAGAGGGGAAGGATGGGGCCGAATATCTCTTCTTTCATCACTATTGCGTCGGGTGAAACCTGATCCATCAGGGTTGGATCGATATATAATCTTTCCCGGTCATGTTCCCCACCCATCAGGATATGGCCTTCGGCCAGATATTTCACCAACCGGTCAAATTGCCGGTGATTGATGATCCGTACATAGTCATCATTGTTTTTGGGATCTGCTCCAAAAAACTGAACTGTGGCTTTTTTAAATTCGGCGATAAATTGTTCGCGAACCGATTCATGTACCAACAGATAATCGGGACTCACACACATTTGACCGCCATTGGAGAATTTTGTCACGGCGATGCGTCTGGCTGCCACCCTGATATTTGCATCGGCTTCTACCACGCAAGGTCCCTTCCCTCCCAATTCAAGGGTAACAGGGATTAATTGCTCCGCCGCCATTTTGTAAATGATCTTTCCAACAGCCGTACTACCGGTATAAAATAAATGGTCAAAGCGGAAGTCTTTCATCAGCTCGGGGACCACCACCGCGCCTTCGCCCTCTACACAAAGCATATACTCAGGGGGAAAAATGGACTGGATGATCTTGTTGATCAGCGCCGAGGTAGCGGGGGCAAATTCACTGGGTTTTACTACGATCGTATTTCCTCCAGCCATGGCACCGATCACAGGTAGAATGGTCAGCATAAACGGAAAATTCCAGGGGCCGATCACCAATACAGTCCCCAATGGATCACGCACCACAAAACTGGAAGAAGGCAGGTTGACAATATCTGTGCCTACACGTTCCGGCTTGACCCAATGGGGTAAATGGCGGATCGCATTATTGATCTCTTTGATCACAAGCCCGATCTCTGTTACCCAGGCTTCTTCGGGACTCTTGTTCAGATCAGACCGCAAAGCCTGATAAATTTCCTGTTCATGCGAAAGTATCGCCTGCTTGAGTTTTTTTAACTGAGCCATGCGAAACCCAACCGGGCGTGTAGCCCCGGATTGAAAGTACTGGCGAAGGGGGGTGAGGGGTGGCATGGTGTGGTAGAGTGAATGGTGAATAGTGAATAGTGAATTGGATAAATTTGTACATTACAAGGTAATATATTTTTCACTATTCACTATTCACTATTCACCATTCCCCAATGACCGACGAATACTACATGACCGCAGCCCTCAAAGAAGCGCGACTCGCGTTTGATGAAGAGGAGATTCCTGTGGGAGCGGTAGTGGTATTGAATGGAAAGATCATTGCCCGGGGTCATAATATGGTAGAGCGGTTAAATGATCCGACAGCGCATGCAGAAATGATCGCGCTTACGTCGGCCTTTAATTTTTTAGGAAGCAAATATTTACCTGAAGCGGTACTGTATGTTACCGTAGAACCTTGCCTGATGTGCGCAGGTGCCCTGTACTGGAGTAAGATCGGCCGGATCGTGTGGGGTGCAGATGATGAAAAGAACGGACACAAACGCATCACCCGCGAAGAATGGCCCTTTCACCCAAAAACAGAAATTACAAGAGGTATATTGAAGGAGGAATGTGCGGAGTTGATGAGAGCTTTCTTCAGAAACAAAAGATAGCTGTTGGCTATTAGCCAACAGCTAATCGCTATTTACAATTTCCTTAGTTTGATATTCTTAAACCACACCCCACCGCCATGGTCCTGCAAAGCCAGATAACCTGAAGCTGATTGACCATAGGTAGAAACATCTTTCCATTTGCTATTGGTTTTGGTTTGTTCCCACTCGGGGGTCCAGAGTTCATACTCCACTACTTTCACGCCATTCAACCAATGTTCCACATGGCCTTTGTTGATCAGGATACGGGTGATATTGTATTCACCGGCGGGTTTGGCCACTTTTTCCAGCGGAGGGTGCATGTCGTAATTTGATCCGCTGAGTTGCACATCACGTAGTGGATCGGGATAACCAAGGTCATCGATGAGTTGGTATTCGGGACCGGTTTCGTACGAAGCCCCTGCCTCTTCGGTTACCATATAGATGATGCCGCTATTGTGTTTGGGGGCTATTTTCCATTCAATGGACAATTCGAAATTCTCATACATGTCGGTGGTGATGAGGTCAGATCGCCCGTTGATGTTGCCTTCCTTGCACATTATTTCCCCATTTTCCACCTGCCAGCCGGCGGCAGCACGATCTTTAAAACCTTTCCAGCCTTTGAGTGACTTGCCGTCAAATAAAAGGACCCAACCCTCTTTCTTTTCCTTTTTAGTAAGTGTGTTGTCGTTTTGAGCCTGGCTTAGGAGCGGAGCCATAAAGATGCATAGCCCCAGGAGGAGCTGTGAATACGATATTCTCATGTGGTCATTTTTTAATTAATGAAGGTAATCAACTTTCCCGCATTAAATTTGTTGAATAATTAAACGATAACCGATCTTTTTATACTCAAAAACAACACCATGGCATTTACATTACCAGCCCTTCCCTATGCACACGAGGCGTTGGAACCTCATATTGATACCCTGACCATGCAGATCCATCATGGAAAGCACCATCAGGCCTATGTAGACAACCTGAACAAGGCCATAGCCGGTACCGAACACGAAGGAAAGACCCTGGAGCAACTGGTTGCTGTAGCGGGTACTATTTCCCCGGCCGTACGGAATAACGGTGGCGGTCACTGGAACCACAGTTTCTTCTGGGAAAGCCTGGCCCCTAATGCAGGCGGTGCCCCAAGCGGTAAATTGGCCGATGCTATCAATGCAGCCTTTGGTTCATTTGATACATTCAAAGAAAAATTTGCAGCTGCGGGAATGACCCGTTTTGGCTCGGGTTGGGCCTGGCTGATACAAAAAGATGGCAAACTGGAGATCAGCTCTACCCCCAATCAAGATAACCCGCTGATGGATGTGGCCGAAGTAAAAGGTACCCCCTTACTCGGTGTGGATGTATGGGAACATGCCTACTACCTCAAATACCAGAACCGCCGGGCAGATTATCTGGCTGCGTTTTGGAATGTGGTAAGTTGGGATGTTGTAGCAAGCCGACTTAAATAACACGAATTAAATTCGTGTTATCAGGGAACCGGATCATACCCACTCCCACCCCAGGGATGACATTTGGATATCCGCTTTACCGCCAGCCAAAAACCTTTGAACACCCCGTGTTTTTTAAAGGCTTCGGCAGCATAGTGCGAACAGGTGGGGGTGAACCGGCATTTGGGTCCCAGCCAGGGGGATATGACCCACTGATAGATCTTGATCAGCAAGATAAAGGGAAGACTAAGGATGCGGGTCAGCGTCTTCATCAATCAATTTTTTCAATTTTTTTATACTCCCGGCTATCTTTTCATTGACCTCAGCAAATGCAACCAACTCTTTTCCGGTAAACACAAAAAATACATTCAGGCATTTCTCCTGGGTGGTTAACAGTTCCGTGAGTTCATTCTTTTGTAAACGCCAGGCCTCGCGGCTGAGCCGTTTGATCCTGTTTCGGTCCACCGCTTTTTTAAAATGCCGGGTAGACACTCCGATCCCAAATTGGATCGCCGCTGATGAATCAGGTCGCTTGGGAGAAATGGAAAATAATACCCGGTACGGAAAAAGATTAAAGGAACGGCCTTCCTGAAACAGATGATCGATCTGCTTCCGGCTTTTCAACCGCTCTTGTTTTCCCAGCGTGAATTGTTTTTTCATTTCGTTCAAAAAAAAAATAGCTCCGGAACCCCGAAGCTATTGCTAAATATATTCAAATTCCGAAGTCCGGGGATCAACCCGGATCATTGGGTCTATTTGAGTCTTTGTTCGTCAGAAACGGTCAGTTTCTTACGTCCCTTTCTCCTGCGGCTGGCCAATACCTTACGGCCATTGGCAGTTTCCATACGCTTGCGAAAGCCATGGACACTTTTCCGGCGGCGGCGGTGCGGTTGATAAGTACGTTTTTTTGGCATAATCTGCTTTTTTCCTTTTTAAAGATCCCTTACGGGTTTATCATCCTGTCGCAGCGGGAACACCACTTCCCACCGTTTGTGAAAGGACGGCAAAGGTAGGGGAAAAATGGGGAAAAAGAAAGGGAAAAACCTGAGATGTGAGACGTGAATCGTGAATCGTGAGACGTGAGACGTGAATCGTAAATAGTCAATGGTGAATAGTGAAACAGTTATAACTTTGATTCTTAATAGTTTACTCACGTCTCACGATTCACGTCTCACGTCTGCTCCCCTTTCCCAGCTCCGCTTTCTCCGCCCGCACCGCTTCTCCTAAAAATATTTTCGCCTGACTATCAAAGTCTTCGGTAGAGTCTGTGGTAAAATAAGCCCTGCTGCCACCCTTCCCCAGCCGGGCCTCCATTTTGGGATGGCGCGCCAGGTAGGCTGCCAGGCTTTCAGCCACGATCGGGCCCTGGGAAATGACCTGCATACCTTTTGGCACCAGATCCCGGATCTTATCCATCAGCAAGGGGTAGTGTGTACAAGCCAGGAGCAGGGTATCTATATCCGGATGGGTACCCAAAATCTGGTCAAGACATTCTCCCACAAAATAGTCGGCACCCGGGCCTGCATGTTGGTTGTTTTCAACCAGGGGCACCCACATGGGACAAGCTTGCTGGTAGACCTGGTGTGTTGGAAAGAATTTTGCGATCTCGATCAAATAGGATTCAGACTGAACGGTACCCCGGGTGCCCAATACCCCAATATGGCCGGATTTGGAATATTGCCCGATCACTTCCGCTGTTGGGCGGATCACCCCCAGCACCCGGTTATCCGGGGCAATGCGCGGAAGGTCATTTTGCTGGATGGTCCGCAAGGCTTTCGCCGAAGCCGTATTACAGGCCAGTAGTACCAATGGGCATCCCTGGGAAAAAAGCCATTCAACCGATTCGAGTGTATAGTGGTAAACCGTTTCAAAGGAGCGGTTACCATAAGGCGTGCGTGCATTATCCCCCAGGTAGAGATAATCATACTGTGGTAATCGCGATACGATCTCCTTCATCACGGTAAGACCGCCATAACCGGAATCAAATATGCCAATGGGGTTCTTGCTCGACATGACAGGCACAAATGTAAACTGCCGCCCAATAAGGCGGCAGTTCTATTTGAAACTTATTTTTTAAACTTAGTTTCCGGGCTTGGTGGCCGGTGCTTTGGCGGGTACCTTAACCCCCAATTTGGCGGCTACCAGGGGCAGAAGGTCATCCGCAGGCGGGGCCACTAACAAGGCTTCCCGGTTATAGACATAGGCATAGCCTTTTTCTTTGGCTACATCATCAATGGCTTTCATCACCTTGGTATAAACAGGCTGAAGCAAAGCAGACTGTTTGCCTTCGATCATTTGCTGGGCAGTGGATTGCCAGTTTTGTAATTCAGTCAGAAAATCACCAGCTTTCTTGGCGGCATCGTTACGTACAACCAGGGGCTTGGTGCTATCTTTTGAAATGCTGTCATAGCGCTGATACTCTACCAGCAGGTAATTAAATGTACCGGGCAAAGAATCATCACGGTATTGAGCCAGCAGGGTGTCGATCTTGGACAACTCAGGCATCAGCGATACCATTTCATCCACGCGGATATATCCAGTTTTTTGGGCGCTTACAGTTGTTGCGGCAGTCATCAAAAGCAGAAGGGCGATAAATAAGCCTGTTACCTTTTTCATTATACTTTTTGTTGGTGTTTTAGTATGATACGATTGTATTCGTTTTAGTTGCGTTTTTAGAAATCTTTAACATCAGTTTTTGACCCCTAATTCCCTCAGAATATCCTCACTCTTGTCCAATTTGGGGTCGGCAAAGATAACAGTAATTCCTTCACTTTTGTCAAGAATAAAGTCATACCCCCGCTGAACGGCCAGCTTCTGAACGGCATTATAGACCTTGTCCTGAACAGGCTTTACCAATTCCTGCCTTTTTTTGAACAGATCGCCTTCAAAACCAAAGCGTTTGCGCTGAAGATCCCGAAGTTCTTTCTCTTTAATAAAGAGTTGGTTCTCTCTTTTCTTCTTCAGCTCCTCGGTCAGCATTACTTGTTCCACATCAAATTCCCGGTAGAGCCGGTCCAGTTCGGTTTGCTTGTCATCGATCTCCTTTTGCCAGCCGGCGGCAATCTCATCCAATTGCTTTTGGGCAGTTGTATACTCCGGCATTTTATCCAGAATATAGCGGGTATCAATGATGGCATATTTCTGCGCCTCTGCCGCCGTTCCTATGACCAGGAGACTGAAGAGGGCCAGGATCATCTTTTTCATAACACTATTTTTTGGCAATGAATAATAAGGTTTATTCCGGTTCGAAACCAAGCATAAAGGTAAACTTGGTAGCGTCTTTCAAGCCGGCACCGGGTTGTATACGATCGAAACCTATACCGTAGTCAAAGCCGAGAAGGCCAAACATCGGGAGGTAGAACCGCATACCCACACCCGCACTGCGACGCAAACGGAAGGGGTTATAGTCTTTGAAATCATACCAGCCATTGGCCGCTTCAAAGAAGACCAGACCAAAGATGGTGCTGCTGGGGTTGGTGGCAAATGGATAGCGCAACTCCAACTGGTATTTATTAAAGATGGTAAAGAACTGGCTTGCGTTTGACTGATCAGGATTGTTCACGCTGGGGTCGGATACCTGATAAACCGGGTATCCCCGATGAGCGATGATATCATATCCAAGCAGTCCAAAGTTGTTGGTCAAACCGGCATCGCCCACCTGGAAACGTTCGAAGGGGGAGAAATCCAGATTGCGGTTGTACCGGCCCATGAAACCATATTTGGCCGCCATCTTTAATACAAACTGACGGTTCTTTTCCGCTCCCATTGGCTTACCCAAAGGAACATACCATTCGGCATTAAAGCGCCATTTGTGGTATTCCGGACGCTTATACTGGTTCTCTTCCGCGTTATCCGGATTGAGCAGGGAATATGGAGGCGTGAACTGTCCACTCAGCATAAAGCTCGAACCACTAACAGGGAAGATCGGATTGAGTACGCTCGAGCGCTGCAAGGCGATCTTCAGGTTGATATTCGTGGAGGTACCATTATCCAATCCCTGGAAGATGGCATAATTCTTCAATTTATATTGCGTGAAGTTCAGGGAGTACACCAGGCTGAAATAGTCATCGGGCCATTTCAACTGCTTACCCAGCGCAATAGAGAAACCGCGTGATTTAAGGAAACTTGAATCAGATTTTTCGCGGCTATACCTGCCTGTCAGGTAGTCGTATGAATTCGAGAACAACGAGCTGTAATAACTCAGGGTCAGCGAATTTCTTTTCTTTCCACCCAGCCAGGGTTCGGTAAAGGAGAAGTTATTGGAGCGGAAGGCACGTCCGTTTGACTGGATACGCAGGCTCAACTTCTGGCCATCACCCGTAGGCAGGGGATCCCAGGCTTTTTTATTGAAAATGTTCTTGATCGAGAAGTTGTTGAAGGTCACACCCAGTGTACCGGTCAATCCGATACCACCACCCCAACCGGCAGAAAGTTCCAATTGGTCGGATGATTTTTCTTCTACGGTGTAATGAATATCCACCGTACCATCATCGGGATTGGGAATGGGGTTAATTCCCAGTTTTTCCTGGTCAAAATAGTTCAGGTTGACCAATTCGCGCTGAGAGCGGATCAGGTCGGCGCGGCTAAAGAGTTCGCCAGGCATGGTACGCAGTTCGCGACGGATAACGTGCTCCTTGGTTCTTTCATTCCCAAAGATCTTTACCGCTTTGATACGGGCCTGCGGGCCTTCCACGATCCGTACTTCATGGTCAATGGTGTCGTTGTAAACGGCAGTCTCTACCGGCTCGATACGGAAGAACAGGTATCCATCATCCATGTACAGGCCGCTGATATCACCCCCTTCGGCAGTCAATTCCTTACCCAGGCGGCGGTTCAGTGTTTCAATGTTGTATACATCCCCTTTCTTGATTCCCAGGATCACATTCAACAGGGAGTCAGTGTACTTGGAGTTTCCTTTCCAGGTGATATTTCCAAAATAGTATTTATGCCCTTCATCCACTTTGATATGGATATTGAGGTTATTGCCATCGGCGGAAGTAGTGGCTGTATCATTCACGATCACCGCATCGCGATAGCCGATGGAGTTATAGAAGGACAGGATCTTCTCCTTGTCTTCGTCGTATTTTTTCTGGTCAAATTTGGCTGAGCTGAATAATTTGAAACGGAAATAAGGGTCAAGGAAATTTTTGGTTTTACCCAGGGAAAGAAAACCATAATCCTTGATGTATTCTTTAAACGTGGTTTTCTTGTTCTCTCCGTATGGACCTTTATTCTCCGAAGGCTTGAGGGTGATCTTGGTTCTTTCCTTGGTGCCTTTCAGTTGCTTCTTCAATTTAAGGTCACCCACCGTATTATTGCCGTAGAAAAGCACTTCATCCACTTTTACCTTTTTACCCCTTTCCACATCAAAGACCAGGTCAACTGAATTGGCAAGAGAAGTGCTTGGTGATTGACCGATTTTTACACCTACATTCTTAAAGCCTTTATCGGCATAGAATTTATGTATGACCTCTTCTGAATTCCGGATCGTGTTTTCGGTAACGACAGTACCTTTCACCAGTCCAAGTTTACCCTGAAGTTCTTCTTGTTCTGATTTTTTAACCCCGTTGAATTTGAAATTACCCAGTTTGGCCCGCTCCTGTATTTTGATCTCGATCTCTACGTTTTCATCAACGATCCGGGTAACGAACAGTTCCACGTTGGCAAATAGCCGTTGACGCCAAAGGTTCTGAACGGCTTTGGCAAAGATATCCGTACCGGGGTGCATGAATTTTTGGCCCACCTGTAGTCCGGAAATCGAGACAACAATTGCTGTATCAAGAAATTGAACGCCAGTGGTATGGATAGCGGAGATGGTGTATTCGCGGACCCGGGTAGCCTCCTTCCAGGCGATCAGGTCGGGGTCAACAGAAGCGTTTGGAATGGTATCGGTTTGCTGGGCGTGGATCTCAGAACCTATACAGCACAAAGCGACCAGTAAGACACAAAACCGTAAAAGTTGTCGTTGCATGTTTGATTGTTCAAAAAGTCAGTCAAATCTTCTCCGATAAGCCCGGGAAGCACGTTTCTGTTGTGAGGGGGCAAAATAACAGTAAATTTTTGAAGTCTATGTTAAAAACCGGTGGACAACCCCGTGATTTTAACGCATTTTTGGGGGTTTGGGCAGCCTCAGGCCGGAATTGGTTTTACCTGATCCCCGGTTTTTCCGAACCGTCTTTCTCGTCCCTGATAGTCTACGATAGCTTCGTAAAGGTTTTCTTTTCTGAAATCGGGCCAGCGCACCTGGGTAAAGTAGAGTTCGGCATAGGCCAGTTGATAGAGCAGGAAATTGCTGATCCGGTACTCACCGCTGGTCCGAATCATCAGTTCCGGATCAGGGAAAGCACTGGTTGTCAGGTGTTTCTTGAGTGTGTCCTGGTCGATCTCCTCAATTTTGAGGTTATCTTTTTTCACCTGCCAGGCTATGCTTTTCACGGCGTTGAGGAGTTCCCATCGTCCGCTATAGCTCAGGGCCATGATCAAATTGAGACCGGTATTTTCCTTGGTGATCTGGAGGGCTTCATTGAGTTCCTGACGGGCGTATTCGGGGAGCATGGACATATCCCCGATCACATGCAGTTTAATATTGTTTTTATGGAGACTTTCCACTTCCTTCCGGATGGTGGTCACCAACAGTTCCATCAATCCCACGACCTCATACTCAGGACGGTCCCAGTTTTCAGTGGAGAAAGCATACAAGGTGAGGTATCCTACGCCCAGTTCCGCACATCCCTCCACGATATTCCTTACACTTTCCACTCCATGAAAATGTCCAAAAAGGCGGTCTTGTCCCTGCTCTTTGGCCCATCGTCCATTTCCATCCATGATGATGGCTATGTGGCGGGGTAGGCGTGTTTTGTCTATTTGAGAAAGTAGGTCAGACATATTGCTCAGGTGGCTTTTGCAAAAGTAAAGGAATTTAGAAGATATGGCGTACGTATAAAAACCGGTTTCTATTCGCATAAACCGGATTGTTTGGCGGATATGGCAAATATAATTTTGTAAAAAAAGTTCATGGGAGCCCATTCAATCCGTCAATATGAAAGATTCTCAAAAATCTTTGGCGAATCAGAGTCAAGGGAATTTATAAATGATTTAGATATTCATATGGACGAAAAACTAACTAACAAACTCGGTAATCTGGTTACAAAAAATGACCTATTCCCTGTAAGGGACGATGTGAATGTGCTGAAAATAGATGTGAGCGCTTTAAAAGTGGACTTGAACACACTGAAAGTGGATATGAGCGCACTTAGGGATGATATGAATTCACTAAAAGTAGAAATGCATGTAGTAAAAGAGGATGTAAAATTATTGAAAGAAGACATGAAATCAGTAAAATTAGAAATAGCTGATTTAAAGGAGGAGATGGGTTCTCTAAGACATGAATTTTTGTCTTTTAAAATTGAGATAATTGAAAAACTAAATGAATTTAAAGAGTATATCCATGCGTCTCGGCTGGAGCAAATCAAGTGGACAATTTCAATCTGGTTTGCCACAATACTCCTCATTCTTGGAGCCTACCTAAAAACAGTATTATGAAAAAAGATGACAACTATTTCTTTCGGAAAGATCAGGTCTGGGAAATCCGGATCTGGAGAATAATCCTGATGATTCTTCACTTTATACTAAATGGCCTGATTATCTACGTATTTTATTAATCAGCCAACCAAAACAGGTTTGATTAATTAGCGCTGGGACAACGGTATGATTGTAAATTAAAAGTCACATGAAACATCGCCGTTACAAACTGGTCTTTCTGCTCGCTGTTTCCACGCTGGCGTCCCTCAATTCCAATAGGGGTCCCCAATTCATAAGAACGATCTGATAATAAAAAGCCGGGAGAAGAAGTGCCTCCGGCAAACGCAGCAGCACCCGGGTAGGTCTTGCTGACATCATCCAGATAATCAGTATTAGTAAACCGATGGAGGATTTCAAAACCAATATTGATCTTGTCATTCAGCGCATACTTTACACCCACTCCAAAAGGCACACTGATGGCCATAGTAGAATATGGCTTGCGGTCAGGATAAAGACTGCTACCCTGACCTTCTGTATTCAAAGGACGAAGAAAATACTTCTCTCCATCCAAAAAAGCATATGGATCATAGCTAAAGATCCCCGCCCCAAGAGTTACATAAGGCGTGAAACTATATCCAGGTTCACCCGGTATAAAACGGAAAAAATTAAAGTCGCCTTGTAAGGCCAATTCCCACACATTGCTATTGAAACTCAAATTTCGCCTTACCATCGCATCATTATGGGTGTTATACACATCTGAATAACCCAATTGCGCAAAACTGGCACCCACACGCGCCGATATATAATTCCCAAAACTCTTTCGGAAAAACAAAGTAGCCGCCATTTTTGGCCGGTTCAATTGAGCACGTGTATTCAGGTCGCCAAAATAATGAGCCGCCCCCAATCCAATACCAAACTCACCTTCCTGGGTAATTCCCTGGGTCTGAGCGGTGGATACAAAAGGAGAAGAGAGCAATACAGTCCAAACCAATGTCCGTAAAATCATAGCTGCAAAATAAGACTTAGCCCGTGGAAAACGAAAAAAAGAGGGCAGGATTGTGCCAATGCTCTCTGGAGAGAAAGTTTAACAATCATTACAGGGCAGGCGGGCCTAATTCCGTTTATCCAGGCCCCAGGTCAGCTTATTATGGAGGGTCTGCAGGAAGTTGTTCTCGTTCAGTCTCACCAACTTAAGTTCAAATGACTCCTTCCTTACCGCCAATTGCACATTCTTGTTAACGATCTCCCGGCGGGAGTCCATGGCACAGATAACCTGGTCAGAGCGGCTTTCTATTTCAAAAGAAATAATATGACTATCCGGCACTACCAGTGAGCGTACATTGAGGTTATGCGGGGCCACGGGCGTAATCAAAAAACTACCCGAATCGGGGAAAACAATGGGACCATTACAACTCAACGAATACCCCGTGGATCCTGTCGGCGTAGCTACGATCAATCCATCACACCAATACGTATTCAAAAACTCCCCGTTGAGATAGGTGTGCACCTTGATCATTGGAGCTGTATCGCGTTTGTGGATCGCAAATTCATTGAGCGCAAAAGGCGAATGTCCAAAGAGAGGCATATCCGAATCCAAATGGATCAATGTACGATGATCCACCACATAGGTTCCTTTGATCAGGGATTTGACTGCCGTCTCCATTTCCTCTTTACCAATAGAAGCCAGAAATCCCAACCGTCCAAAGTTGATCCCCACTACGGGTATCTGACGGTCTTGTACAAGCGTAAGCGTATCCAATAAAGTACCATCTCCTCCCAGACTCACCACAAAGTCAATTTCTTCATGCAAATCGGTAGGCAGGTAAAAGGTGCTGGTATTATCAGGTAAATGGATCCGGTCGCGGATCTGCTCATAAAAAGGAAGAAACACCAGCGGAGTGATCTGGTGACGCTGGATCTCATCAAAGAAGCCTTGCACGTTCTTGCGTTGCTCCTCCTCCATGATCCGGCTGTAGATGGCTACTTTCATATAATTATTTGGATCGAAATAACAGAAAGACAGAGGATTAATAATAAGACTTACGATGTAAATATAGAGCGTTTTGCCCTATCTGGTTGAAACTCCACTCAAACCGCATCACAAAATCATAGAAGGTCACGATATCAATACCTACCCCTCCGGAATAAAGCATTTTGTTATTGAACATACTATTCCGGGGGTCATTATTATACACATATCCCATATTGGAGTAGATCTTGGCATACACTTTTACCGGTATCGGATGGATTGCCAGGTTCTTTACCGGAGGCACCTTGATATGAAACCCGAGCAATTGTTTGGTAATGGTTCCTTTCAGGTAACCACCAGCTACCCCATCAATGACAAAATACTCATAGCCCTGCATGAAAAAATCACCATACCCCAGCAGGCGCCTGTTCAAGTAAGGTTGATTAAAGGGAAGTTTCACCGTACCTGCGGCACGTAGCCCCAGCCAGGTTTTTCGCGCTATGGGCCAATTGCCCCCGACCTTACCGGTGGCCTCCCACAGATTGATCGCTCCATTAAATCCTCTTTTGAGTAAGAAGATATCAGCATGATATCCCTTGAGCGGATACGGGATGAAATCCACATCAAAATAACTCATCGCATAGTACAGGTCAACAAAGCGTAACCTTGTCTTGCCATCGGGAAGGTAATTGGGGTTCAGTCGGGCCACGGTATCCAGCACCCGTTCACTGTTCCAGGCAATGCCAAAACGGTGACGGGTTTTGATGGCCCGCCGATAGGTCAACTCGGTATTGAAATTCATGAAGGAGCGCACAAACTGGGATTCATCTTTAAAGAACAATTGCTTGTCCTCCGAGGTCAGATAGTTCACCTCCCGGTTACTTCCCATATTGATACCGATCCGCATCCCCCATTTCATTTTGCGGTCAAAATACAAGCGGTCATATCCCAGCGAAACGCGTTTGGTATACCCATTCACCAGCCAGATATTCATTTTATCATTCCTGCCGGTTGCATTGTTGTAGATCACTTTCAAACCATAATCCACCCGGCTGAGCTGACCTTTCTGCTCGATCAGCCACTGATTGATGTTGCGGTCAACGGGCTTGAAATAAGGAAGGGGAAATAAATACCAGCGTTCTTTTACTTCCACTGATATATCGACAAAGTATCCTTCAAATCTTTTCAGGGAAACGATGGCTTCGTGAAATAGCGTGGTATTCATTAGTAGCCGGCGGGCATCTTCAAACCTGGCCACCAATTCTTGTAATTGAAATTCATCATCCTCCTTGAAGGGCAGTTCACGCAGAATGATATTCTCTTTGGTTTTGTTGTTTCCGGTAATCAGGATTTGCCGAACGATAAAAGGGCGGGAGGCGGGGGTAGGGTTGGTTTGGGCAGAGTCGGGTGCAGGGCGTCGGGACAAAAGGGAGTCCTCCAATCCGGTTCCCGTTCCGCTACCACCGATCTGTGAACGAAGCACGCAAAAGGGGCAAAGCATCAACAAGAATCCCATCACATATTTTCCCGGGCACTGCATGCTTATAATCTTACATGAACTCCGAAATTAAGGGTATTAATTTTTAGGGGAAATTAAAGTTTAACCCCCTGACCTGTTAAAGTTTCAGGTAATGCATGAGGTTGTCATAATTGCTGCGCAATTCATTCTCATAATACTCCTCCCCAAAGGAATACCGGACGGTATAATCATAGCGTTGGAGGGTGGCCACCACATCGGAGACCTCCATTTTATTGATCTTTAAGGTCACTTGCATCAATCCGGTGACCGTATCGGTATAGGTATTGAGTTGTGTGATCTGGGCATCGTTGGATTCCACCAAGCGGCTGATCTCACTAAAGGAATAGGCGCGGGGCTCCATTTCCAGGACGATCAGCGCACCTGGGTCTTTTACATTCATGAATTCGGAAGCCTGGCGGATAAGTTCACGGTAACTCACCGATCCGGCAAATTCACCGGTGGAATGTACCACAGGTACTACCGTTAGCTTTCCTTCGGCGGCTATATGCAAAGCTTTCAGAAAATGATCATCGGGGGAAACCTTCACCTGGGCGTAAACTTCTTTCAACTCCTGAAGTTCCAGGGTATCATCGGGGGCTTGAAGCAGGTCTTCTTCACTGACCAGACCTATATACTGTCCATCCTTTTCTATGGGAAGATGGGCGACGTGGCTGTCGCTCATCAGTTGCAGGGCGTTAAACACTTTGTCCTGCAAATGAAGAACGGGAAGTATAGACGATATCAGGTCCCGTGTTAACATGGATAGCGGCTTTTACTAATCAGACAGCATGTCTCAGGCAACTGTTGCAGGCTGATTGAGTTTTTTCAAAAATTTATGCAAAATGGCATTGAACTCATGTGGCACCTCCATCATGGGGGCATGACCACACTTGTCAATGAAATGCAACTCACTGTTTGGAATCAATTTGTTGAACTCTCGGGCGACAAAGGGAGGAGTAATGGTATCATTGTTTCCCCAGATAAGCAAGGTTGGCTGTTTGATCTGGTTCAGTTCTTCGCCCAGGTTATTGCGAATGGCACTTTTAGCCAACGCAATGATCTTGATCACTTTGATCCGGTTATTCGTGATCCCGTACACTTCATCCACCAACTCTTTGGTGGCCGTGTTAGGGTCATAAAAGGTCAACTCTGTCTTTTTCTTGATGTACTCATAATCTCCACGCTTGGGATAAGAATCCCCCATACCATTCTCAAAAAGGCCCGAACTACCGGTGAGGATCAGCGATTTAATCCTTTCCGGATGCTTGAGGATATGCACCAGCGCCACATGTCCACCCAGGGAATTCCCCAGCAGGTGTACATGCTGATAATCCATTCTCTCCAGGAACTTATTGACGAATTTGGCCAACCCACCCACTGAAGTATGCAGGATATCCAGGTCGAATAAAGGAAGCATGGGAACCACCACCTTGTACTGGTGACGGAAATAATCGATCAGGTCCTTGAAATTACTCAACGCGCCAAAAAGCCCGTGAAGTAAGACCAAGGTCTCTCCTTCCCCCTCTTCGATGTACCGGAACTTATCTACTTGTTTTACTTCGAAATCCATGCCTGCAACAGAACCTTTAATTTTTGCTAAAATAACTGATTTACAGCAAATATCTAAAGTTTAAGCCATGTGGGGGCTTTTTTATTGTGATACAGGAATTTGGCGGGAAACCCCCTCAAAGAAAGTCTTTAACTCCTCAAACATATCGCGGAACCAGGGTACTGCAATTCCGAGTTTCTCCACGGCTGCCGGGCCCAGCGGTGCAATATGCGCATACGAAGCAGATTCCCGAATGGTGTCGGGCTTTATAAATCCAATTTGTGTAGCATAAAAAAGAAGAATGCTATACAACAGCAAATAGAATAATCCATAAAATAACATACCCCCCAGACGGTTGATCCAACCGAGCATGACCGATTCTACCGCCGTCTGGAGCACTTTTCCCACCATATTGATCACTATCACCACAATCACCAACACCACCAGAAAAGCAAGAATCGGTAACCATTTCTCGGATACTTTCACCGTATTCCCGATATACCCCGCTACTACCGCAGACAATTTGATGGCTGCAGCCAACCCCACAATAAGGGCCACCACGGAGAATAAGGCCACGATCAGCCCGCGCCGGTAACCTTTTACCAGCGCGATCGCTAACAATACGGCCAATATCAGATCAATGATCATGCGCTTAATAGTTCTTTAACGACAGCGGAAATGGTTTTCCCGTCGGCTTTACCCGCCAGTTTCTTGGTGGCAGCCCCCATCACTTTACCCATATCCGCCGGAGAACTCGCTCCTGTTTCTGCGATCAGTTCTTTGATCACCGTTTTTAATTCCTCTGCACTCATTTGTTTGGGCAGGAATTTTTCAATGACCGCTATCTCCTCTTCCTCTTTCTGCGCCAGATCGGCCCGCTGTTGTTGCTGATAGATCTCGAGTGAATCCTTGCGTTGCTTCACCAATTTCTGCAATAAACGGATCTCATCTTCCTCTTTCAGTTCGCCATTAGCCCCTTCACTGGTCTTGGCCAGCAATATCGCGGCTTTGATAGCACGTAAACTTCGTAAGGCGGCTTCATTCTTCGATTTCATGGCCTCCTTCATTTCGGTCATGATGTTTTGCTCTAAGTTCATTTTATTATATTGAAGTAATTGATGTAAAGCTGTTAGTTATTAGCTTTTAGCAACAGGCTCTCTCAGGCTTTGTTTTCCTCCATCTGCTTTTCGCGGAATTTTTTATAAAAATGCTGGGCAAATTGTTTCATTTCCCCCACTAATTCCTTGTGTTGGGTAGCGCGGTCATAGGTATCCGCCATGGTGACCATGGTCTGGTAAAAAAAGTCAGCCATTTCATCCACCATCATTTCTTTGGTCCAAAGATCGATCCGCAAGGCGGTCTTCTCTGCCCCATCCCAAAAGGATAACATCAGCGCTTTGGCTTTTTGTCCTTCCTCGGCACTGCTGTCAGATGCTTTCCAGGTGATATTTTCCGGTACTTTTTGCGCATCGAGGTCCACCTCGATGTGTATGGTTGATTTATGCATGTGTAAAAAGAGATTGCGATTAAAAGATGAACAGCAAATTTAGCTGAATTCAGCCAATCGGTTTTTCAAGCAGGGTACGGAATCCCTCCCAATAGGATACCGTGGTTTCCGGATTCGTGGTCGAAGGAGTGGCTACCTTACCCTCACTGGCATATATCCGGTTCAGGGCATCACCCAGCGCCGTCTCATTCCGGGTATTGGTCTCAAAAAAGGCCAGCGGAAAAGAAAGCGGTATGGGTGCAATCAACGGTACGTTCTGGTTGGCGGCCAGCGTGGCTAAAAAAACATATCCGGCTGCCTGGGGATCCAGGATCAGGGCAAGGGCCCCGGCTATCCATTTCTCTCTTTCCAGGAAGGCATCATCCTCGATCAACTCCACATCTTCACGGTATTTGTAGGATTGAAAGCGGACCTTATGCGCTTTTTGCCCCACTTTGTCCATCACCATCACCAGCTTATAACTGCTCTGGTTCCACTTTTTGAAGATGGAAAACGCCTTTAGCACAAGGGAAAGGTCAGCCTCGTCCCGGTTGTCGGGGAAATAGAGGAAGTATGGTTTACCCTGGGTGAAACTCTCGCGGAGTGTTTCCAATTCCCACTCCGAAAAGGCCGCTTTTTCTCCTAAATCGGGTTTTCCGGGTAGCTGTACCAAGCATGCTGTGTTCAATTCAACCTGGTTTCGAAACCCGCGGATGGGAGAAGGACCAAAAGAGAGGAGCGTGTCCGTTTTGATTGACCGGAGGGTTCGGGGCCATTTGACCCGGTTGGCCCAAAATGGCCAAAAGGAGGGTTTGGCTGAAAGTACCCGTGCGCCGGCCGCAGCAGGTATGACATTGTCCTCATCGCCTTCGGTAATAAGCAGGGAAAACTCCCATTCGGGTAATGCCCTGATACACTGACCGATCCAGGCCATTTGCAGGGCAAAGGCGGTGGGGTTTTCACCCAAATTTCGACGCAGGTCAAAGGTGAGCTTCATTTTCACAAAGTTACGAGGGAGTAAACTAAGAAATAACCCCTAGTGGTTTGGCCTTTACTATCGTATTTGTTTCATCCTAAATACATGAAATACTGTAAAATAAATAGAGCACAAGTACAATTGATTCCCATATTTATCCTGTCTACTTTTGCTTATTGGTAAGTTCTATTCTTGACCAAAACTCCGACCTATGAAACCTATTTACTCGAAGCATTTTGTGGCGATTTGTCTTGCAGTCTCTGGAGTCTTCCTCACTACAGGTTCAAAAGCACAATGTCCTGGCGGATATACCCCGGGATCAACCGCGTATGATACTACGATCGTTTTTGGAACGGGGGTCACCTCGACACCTGTATATTTCCCAAAATTCGATCCACAAAACGGAACCGTGAACTGCGTTCGCCTCTGTATCACTATCACCGGGGTCATCGATACCCTGGCAATTGAGAATTTCTCTTTTGCCCCGCAAACGGCCAATTTCCAGTACGACCGTACGGACCAGTTGACCGGTCCCGGTCTGGGTTCTCCGCTGTCGAATACTGTTTCGGCGTCCTATGGGCCATATTCGCTGGCCCCCAATAACAGTGTGTTTGGTTCCGGACCCGATTTTACCAGCCTGAGTCATGATACCGTTTTGAACAAACAACTCTGTCGTGTCATTACGGATACTACCACGATAAACACTTTTTACGGTACAGACAGCATGGTGTACAACTATAATATCTCCGTTTCAGCGAATGCGACTGTGACCGGGGGTAGCAGCTTTGTCTTTGTGCTGACCTCCGCCCTGGTGAACTTTCACTTTGAATATTGTACCTGTCCGCCGTTGATCCTGCCTAATTGGACATTCCCGATCAACGCGAATAAAGTGGATGCACAAACGGCTGAGATCACCTGGACAAAACCCAATCTCGCCGATGAAGATTATGTATATGAGCTGGAAGTTAGCCCCGATGGCAACCGTTTCTACAACGAAGGCACTATTTCGAAAGATGCCCTGAGCGCAGACGGAGCTTTCCATTACAACTATCGCACTTCATCCAATCAGCAAACCAACTATTATTTCCGCGTTAAAATCAAATTCGCCAACGGGTCGTACCGCTATAGCCAAACCAAGACCGTACAACTCGGTACGCAGAAAGGTATTTTTACGGTATTCCCGAACCCCTCCAAAGGGATTGTTGGTATCAAATTTGATGGAAGTAATCCTGCAACCTGGAATATACAGATCGTCAATATAAACGGTCAAACGATTTATAATGGGAAAGTAGATGTAGCCGGACCCACCTACAAACAACTGACGACATTGAGCGACGGTATGTATTGGTTACGGTTATCTGATCAGACAGGCCAACTGTCCGCGGTCAATCAACTTCTCATTGTTAAATGACCTCTTAGGTGGAAGAGGATGGTGGCTTGTAAAAGGGGCCTTGGTTCGGGGCCCCTTTCTTTTTTGTCAAAGTGAGGATGACAGATGACAGATGACCGATGACGGATGTTGGGTCAGTCCTCCGAAATCCGGTCTTTCCGCCTCTGTCATCGGTCATCCGTCATCCGTCATCTGCACCCTCCCTCCCCTGAAATAAAAACCTTACATTTGTAACCATGGATTATAATACCACCCGCAACCACCTCGGTATGCGCGAATATGGTCGGCACATTCAAAAAATGGTAGAGCACCTGCTTACCATCGAGGACAAAGAACGCCGCCAGCGCAATGCCTACGCGGTGATCGAACTCATGGGCTTTCTCAATCCCCACCTGCGCAACGTGGAGGATTTTCGCCATAAACTTTGGGACCACCTCTTTTTGATCTCCGATTTTAAACTGGATGTTGAATCACCCTATCCCATCCCGACAAAAGAGACCCTGAAAGGCAAACCCGCTCCGCTTCCCTATCCCGATCGCCATCCCCGGCTCTATCACCTGGGTAAAAACCTGGAGATCGTGATCGATAAAGCCCTGGCAGAAACCAATCCCGAAAAAAGACAGGGTTTTGCCAATGCCATCGCTTACTACATGAAACTGGCCTATAACAACTGGCATAAGGAAATGGTACATGATGATGCCATTCAATCGGAACTGACCACGATTACCAACGGCCAGTTGGAATTCACCAATACCCCCAGCGTAAAACAATTCCGCCCGCAACAGGAACAACGCGATCGCGGAAGCTATGGCAAACAAAGGGGCAAATTCCAGCAACGCGGTCGCAATAATGGCGGCAGTGGCGGTGGTGGTGGAAAATTCAAAAAGAAAAGATTCTGATCCCCCTTCGCTATCAATCGTCCCCCCATGCACAGCTTCGAAGTCATCGGCGGAAAAAAACTGCAAGGAAATATCATTCCACAGGGTGCTAAGAACGAAGCCCTGCAGATCATCAGTGCGGTATTACTCACCCCCGAAACAGTTACGATCCGGAATATCCCCGATATCCTGGATGTAAACCTGCTTATCGAATTATTGGGTGAAATGAAGGTGAAGATCGACCGGACTGACCGGCACACCTGTCATTTCAAAGCGGATGATGTAGATATTGACTATCTCCACAGCGAAACCTTTAAAAAGAAGAGCGGGCGACTTCGCGGCTCGGTCATGCTGGCCGGACCTATGCTGGCCCGCTATCGCAAAGCGTTTATCCCTAAACCGGGAGGCGATAAGATCGGACGGCGAAGACTTGATACGCATATCATCGCTTTTCAACAACTAGGCGCTTCCTTTGACTATCATCCCGAAGATGGCTTTTTTCACCTCGAAGCGCCACAATTGAAAGGGGTGGATCTGCTGCTCGATGAACCCTCGGTAACCGGAACCGCCAACATCATCATGGCCGCTTCCATGGCCATTGGCACCACCACCATCTATAATGCAGCTTGTGAACCCTATATCCAGCAACTCTGCCGCATGCTCAATCGCATGGGGGCCAAAATCAGTGGAGTAGGAAGTAATAAACTCAGCATCGAAGGCGTCACCACCCTCGGAGGCACCGAACACGAGATGCTCCCGGATATGATCGAGGTGGGGTCCTTTATCGGTCTTGCGGCTATGACCCAAAGCGATATCACGATCAAAAACGCCGGTATCGAACACCTAGGGATCATTCCCGAAAAATTCAAGCAACTGGGAATTCAGATGGAATTCATCGGTGATGATATCCATATCCCCTCCCAGGAAATATATGAGGTACAACGCTATCTCGATGGTGGTGTCCTCACGATCTATGACCACCCCTGGCCTGGTTTTACACCCGACCTGCTGAGTATCGTCCTCGTCACCGCAATACAGGCGCGTGGCAGTGTACTCATTCACCAGAAGATGTTTGAAAGCCGCCTTTTCTTTGTCGATAAACTGATCGACATGGGCGCACAAATTATCCTTTGCGATCCGCATCGTGCCGTGGTCATCGGTCTCGAACGCGAACAAAAACTACGTGGCATCACCATGAGCAGCCCCGATATTCGGGCCGGTGTGTCGCTTTTAATCGCCGCCCTCAGTGCAGAAGGTAAAAGTGTGATTCAGAATATCGAACAGATTGACAGAGGGTATCAGCAAATAGACGAGCGCCTGCGCAACCTCGGCGCGAATATTAAGAGAATAGGGAATTAAATTTATTGGGATGTTGGATGACATCCCTTCTCTCTTAATTTCATCTGCATATCCCAAGTTTCCCTACCTTTATACCCCCACTATTCTACGAAATCTCACACTCTGTCAGTAGCCTTCACTTCAAACCGAAACACATGAAAAAGTGTATCCTTTTGCTACTATTTACCGGAATAGCCGGTACATGGGCCTTACCATCCGAGGCACAACTACTTAAAAAATTAAAAGAAAAAGCCGAGAAGAAAATTCTGGGTGAATCCGATAAGAAGACCACCCCCGCGGAAGAATCGCAAACCAGTGATAACAACCCCACGTCAAATAGTGGAAGCGGCAGGCCCACCAACAAAGGAGGTGGCGGTCTTACCAATACCACACCGCCTGATGTTGTACAACAGATCAATGATGCGGAACAGGCGCATGCCGCCGGTAATTTCAGTGATGCCCGCTATTCCATTCAGCAGGCACTGGTTGGCGTAGAGATCCAATTGGGAAGAGAACTTTTAAAAGCCCTCCCCGATCAGATCCTCGATATGAAAGAAGACACGCTGCAGGATAAAGTGGTGAGCAACCAGTGGGGCTGGTCAAACCTGACCATCCTAAGGGTGTACAGTGATGGTAAGGAACGTCAATTGAGTATGTCGATTGGAAACAACTCCCTTTACTCCGGTTGGGTCAATCTATATTTCAGTGGAGCCTATACCCAGGCGGGTGCCAATGACCAGAATGTAAAACAGGTACGGGTTAAGAATTATAAAGCCCTGATTCAATATGACGACAGCAAAGGTTATACGCTGATCGTTCCACTGGGACAGTCCTCCATGATCGTTTGGGAGTGCATCAACTTCAAAGATGAAAATGAAGTACTCAAGGCCGGCGCCTTGTTCGATATTGATGACATCAAACGCCGCATGGGAGAACAATAATCCTTCACCTTAACATCAAGCAAATGAAAAAAATATTCCTTCCCCTGTTTCTGCTGAGTGGTCTGGTTACCCTGGCACAAACCGAAACCGATTTCAAAAAAGAAATCACCACGGCTAAAACATCGTACGCGGCCAATAAACTCGAAGAGACCCATTTTGCCCTGCAACAAGCCCTGAGTGAGATCGACATCACGATTGGAAAAGAGATCCTCAAAATGTTGCCCGCTAAAATGGGCGATGCTGCTATCAATCCAAAGGACGACCATGTTACCAGCAACCTGGGTATGGTAGGCGCCACCGTATCCCGCAGCTATGGTACACCCAACGAAAAAGTAAAGTTTGAACTGATCAGTAATTCCCCGCTGGTCACCACCCTGAATGCCTTGCTAAACAATCCCATGGTAGGGGGTATGATGCGGGATGAGAACAGCAAGACCATCAAAGTACAAGGCTATAAAGCCCGCATGGAAAGACAGGTCGGTCAAGTGGATGGTGAATTCAATTATACCATTCAATTGCCCTTTGGCAATGCGCTGTTGACATTTACCGTGAATAAGACCACCGAAAGCGAAGCGACCAAATTAATGGAGAGCCTGCCTTTGCAGGCGATAGCCAAGCTTGTACAATAGGGTTTTCTCACAGAATACACGGAAAGCACAGAAATAATCTGTGTATTCCGTGCATTCTGTGAGAACCAAAATTTCAATCCTACAATCCCTCAATCCTGGTTAGCTTTGCGCGCATGACCCCTGGAAAGATCATCATCATCGCCGCACCCTCTGGTGCCGGTAAAACCTCCATCACCCGGCACCTGCTTAAATCCCTGCCCGATAAACTCGCTTTTTCTGTTTCGGCTGCTACGCGGTCTCCCCGTGCCAACGAAAAAAACGGCGTGGATTATTATTTCATGTCTGTAACCGACTTCCGGCATAAGATCGAGAACAATGAGTTTGCCGAATGGGAAATGGTGTACGAAGGCAAGTACTACGGTACCCTGAAATCGGAGATCGAACGCATTTGGAAGGCCAACAAGGCCCCTTTACTGGATGTAGATGTAAAAGGGGGTATCCATATCCAGGACCAATACCCTGGCCAGTGCCTCTCTCTATTCATCGAGCCTCCTTCCCTCGAAGAGCTCCGGCGCCGGCTCGAAGCACGGGGCACCGAAACCCCCGAATCCCTCGAAGCCCGGATCAATAAGGCCGGATATGAAATGAGCTTCCGCCACCAGTTCGACCGGATCATTGTAAACGACCGGCTGGACAGGGCTTGCGAAGAGGCGGAGGAGTTGGTTTTCAGTTTTTTAGGTTGAGTTTGTGTTCTGATGACAGTTGACGGATGACAGATGACTGAGTCCGGGGTCCGGAGTCAGGCCCATTACCTCAGTCATCTGTCATCTGTCATCCGTCATCTGTCATCCCAGTTCCTACCTAATCCCCTGTTTTTAACGTAATTTGCCCTCCGATCTATGTTCGATGTAAAAACACTCACCTGGTTTCTCATGACCTTGATCCTTATGGGCTTTTTTGCCGGGATCGAAATGGCTTTTTATAGCGCCAACCGCCTGGATATAGAGCTCAAGAAAAAACAAGGCAAGGTCAGCGGCGAAATACTCGATGAATTTGTCGAATCACCCATTCGGTTTCTGGGCACCACCCTGGTGGGCTTTAATATCTTCCTCGTTTTTTTTGGTTTACAGATCAGTGATGTCATGCGCCCCATTTGGGATTATGCGCATGTACCTGGCGTAGGGAGAATCCTCGTCGAGATCGCTATTTCCACGCTATTGGTCATCATTTTTGCGGAGTTCATCCCCCGGGCTATTTTCCGCGCACGGAGTAATTCCATCCTCTCTGCCCTGGTACATATCATTTCCTTTTTCTACCAGATATTCTACCCCATTGCCGCGGCCTTTATCGCCATGTCAAACTGGATACTGCGTTATCTCTTCAATATCCGGGTAGATGAGAAGAAAGAAGCCTTTAGCCGAAGCGATCTGGAGAATCTTTTTCATCAAAACCATCACGGCGATGAGGGAGATGAGAACCTCAATACCGAATTATTTGAAAACGCCCTGGAATTCTCCAAGGTCAAGATCCGGCAATGCCTGGTACCCCGTAAAGAGATCGTGGGCCTGGATATCCATGCCCCGGTAAGTGAGCTCCGTCGCCTGTTTGCAGAGACCAAACTCTCCCGGATCGTCATTTATGAGCAGAATATCGATCACCTGTTAGGGTATGTTCACCAGTTGGACATGTTCAAGAACCCCGGCACCATTCAGCAGGTATTACTTCCCATTCCGGCCATTCCTGAAAGCATGAGCGCCACCGACCTCATCAATAAATTCAGCAAGGAAAGAAAGAGCATTGCCTGGGTGGTGGATGAATTTGGCGGTACCTCCGGTATCATTACCATGGAAGATATCCTCGAGGAGATATTTGGCGAGATACAGGACGAATATGATGTGGAGGAATTTGTAGAAAAACAGATCGCTGAGAATGAATACATCTTCTCCGGCCGGTTGGAGGTGGATTATCTCCGGGAGAAATACCACCTGGCCTTCCCGCCCACCGAGTCAGAAACCTTGTCCGGGCTGATCATCAATTACCACGAAACCATCCCCCAGCAAAAGGACAGGATCATCATCGGGGATTATGAATTTGATATCGTCACTGTTTCTGATACCCGTATCGAAATGGTGAAAATGCGGGTGCTGAAATAGGCCCCGGCCCGCTAAACTCTATATCTTTGCACCTCTTTATTTTTATTAACTGGCATGGCATTATTTAGAAAAGGTAAGAAGGTTGACCGGGCGGAAATGTCCTTTATGGACCACCTGGAGGAGTTGCGGGCGCACCTGTTCCGTTCCGTGATTGCCATTGTGATAGGTGCCGTGGTGGTGGCCATCTACTATAAACCCCTGTTCCGCAACCTGCTCATGGGCCCGCTGCATACCGATTTCATTACCTACCAGGCCATGTGTAAACTGGGTCAGAAGCTGGGACTCGAAGAAGCCATGTGTGTAAAAGAGATCCCGGTCAACATGCAGAATGTGGTCATGACCGGACAGATCACCTTGCTTTTCACCTTTATCGCCATCGGGGGCATCATCCTCGCCTTTCCCTATATTTTCTGGGAATTTTGGCGATTTGTCAAACCCGCACTCACCCCCAATGAAAAATCCACTACGCGTGGAGTAGTTTTCTGGGTGTCCTTTTTATTCTTTCTGGGTATCTGTTTTGGCTACCTGGTTATTGCCCCTTATACCGTCAACTTCCTCGCCAGTTTTACGCTCGATGATGCGATCAAAAATGAATGGTCCGTCACCAGTTATATTGATACCATGTTGCCGCTCGTGTTGGGAACGGGATTAACCTTTCAACTTCCGCTGGTCATATTATTCCTGACCAAGATCGGGATCGTAGGGCCATCCTTCCTGCGCAAATACCGTCGACATGCCATCGTCATCATTCTTATTGTGGCTGCAGCCATCACACCACCCGATGTCATAAGCCAGTGTATCGTTACGCTTCCCATTTATTTTTTATACGAAATTTCCATTCGTTTGTCTGCAAGGGCGGAGAAGAAGAGATTGAAGGCGGAAGAGGCGGAGTGGTCTTAAATTCTTATGACACGAATTATTTATTAATCAATTCGTGCAATTCCTTGAATTCGATTTAATTCGTGTCATAATAAATCGTGTAATCATAATAACTAACTTTGCCAAATGGAAACACCCTTCGACCATACCAAACCCATCGCCATTGGAGGCGACCACGCCGGTTACCAATACAAAGAAGAAATCATTTCTTTTCTCGAAGGAAAAGGTATCCCCTTTAAAGACTTTGGCCCCTTCTCCGCTGATTCAGTCGATTATCCCGATTTTGCCCATCCGGTAGCCAGTGCCGTAGAAAAAGGCGAAGCCGCCTGTGGCATTCTTATCTGTGGCAGTGGAAATGGCGTAGCCATCACCGCCAACAAACACCAGGGCATTCGCGCTGCTTTATGCTGGGGCGAAGAACTCGCCAAGCTGGCCCGTGAACACAACAATGCCAACATCATCTGCATCCCCGCCCGCTTTGTCCGCGAAAGCGATGTAGAAAAAATGGTAAACATCTTCCTGAATACCCATTTCGAAGGAGGGCGGCACGCTACCCGTGTCGGTAAGATCTCCTGTTAAATTCATTCCTCGCGCTCCCTTGCGCCTTGGCGGTTAAGCTTAACCGCGAGGGCGCTAAGACGTAAGGGACGCCAATTTCTTGTATACGTTTGGATTCTTATCCCCCCGAACTCCCGCCATAAGTATGGCAGCGGCGTAAATAATGAATAATAAACAAAAACTAGAACCCCCCCACGTCGCGTAGCGACGTCTTGTCGGTAGCGAATTCAATTTTAAGGCATCACATCCCGTATGGATGTATTGTGAACAATTCCGAATTATATCGCCACAAATCGTTCCTACGGAACGAGGGGAAAAATCGTCGATTTCTAGGCTACCGACAGCCAGGTACCAAATCCCCTTTAGCGGTCCTGGTTCTTTTTTGCTTTAACATGGATAGGTTCTCTTCTGTTTCTTTTAAAAGAATTGCTTCCATATCTATTTCATCATTTTCAAACCTGTTATGCCCCACTGTTTCGCTATCAATCAACTTATTATTTTTAAAATAATAGGTTCCAATAAAATTCAACTCTGTCTTGGTCTGATCCACTGTCCCAAGGCTATCATTAACTATGAAGACATAAAATGTTTCGTAAATGAACAACAGCTTTTCATTAGTAAAATAATAGTCGTATGTTTCAATACCATACGATAAAACAATCTTTCTTGTGATTTTTTGTATTATTCCTTTCTTAAAATACCCAGTAAGCTCCCCACCGCCATCAGTCATTTGTGGCATAAACTCTTCATTCGTTAACGCAATTTTCTCAAACGATGTGTCGGAATTGATGTTATTTACTCTCTGCTTCACATCCGGATAGTTTGTAGAGATATTTTGCGCAAACAGGCCCACCCCAAGGGGTGAAACTGTAAAAAGAAATATGAGTATCTTTTTCTTCATTGAATTGATAGGTTCACTACCGATCGAGGCTTTGTATAGTTGGGGAATTGAGCAATTGTCCGTCCTGAAGTGAAGTTAAATTTATAAACAAAAGCCAACGAAAAAAGCTACTGCCTGGAATAAATACCTCCGTAGAATATAAAGTTTGAATATGGACAGCCAATGCTTGTTTAAAGGTCATACTCCAATTGCCAATAACCATTCTTTAGCAGTGGTGGTATTGAACAGATTAAAAGTTTTGACTTATAATCTCATTGAATACTTTCTGATAATTCTGTTTTTGCCACTTATCAAGTTTCGCAGATGATCCCATGAAATTAATGAAATCAATTTTCTTTTGTTGAAGAGTTTGTAATTCCTCAATCGCCAACTTATGCCTGATTGAATATTGACGCTTTCCTTCCATTAAAAAATCAAATTTTACATCATCCAACAAAACAAGAAAACTTTTGTCTTCAAAGACAATAACCCCTCTCTTTCTCATGATGTCATCAACTGATTTTGCATCTTTAAATGTGACCAATGCAATTTCGTAAAATACTGTAGACGTATCATTTTTTAATTGAGCGGTTTTCTGTACTATAATTCCGGCAGTTCGATCATAATACCGGATATAACTTTCATTTAAATACTCGTCCTTCGATTTCTCATAAGATTGAGAAAAAGTCAAAATTAGAAACAATAACATTAGTATTATTTTCATCGGAAATAATTTAAGTCTGTTAGGTTGGTAAAGTGCATTAGCATTACAGCTAACGATCAGGGTTCTCTGGTGTGCTGATATTCCGTGGTTAGTCGGCACGCACAGGAGCTGAGTAAAGTTAATGACCTTTATATCAAAATTCTGCTGCATAGTCATTTTCTTTCATTCACAACCACAGATGATACACAAACGCGACAATCAGTAAACATTTGTCAGCAAGCATAGTTGAAACCCCATGTTGGTTGATGCCTTCTAATTTTATTTGTGAATTGAAAATGGATTAGTCTGGAAATTACATAAATCTAAATACAAGTCAATATTGTCGTTGAGCATTTCCCAATCATTTGCTTCATAACTGCAGGCAAACCATATTAATTTCTCGGGCATTTGCCAGCCAAATATTAGTAGAATATTTTTATGCCGAATTGTTCTCTTACCGAACAATGAATCTGAAATTAGCTTATGAAGTATTTTAATTTCTCTTTTTATTTCATCTTCTGTGTTTGGGTATGTTACAAGGACACCTAAGTTACAGTCTGTAATCATTAGATGGCTAACTTCCTGAAAAAGTCCACTGTTTATGTAATTTTCATGTTCAAAAGCAATTTGAATTGTACTTAGCCATGTTTGTCCTTTTGGGCAATTTGGAACTTTATCTGTGGCGTCATTGAAGAGCACAGCATCTAGCCGATAATACTCGTGATATAAGGATAATCCCATACTCCTAGCAATTTCAACTAATACTGCATCATCGTCATACATAACAATTGAACTTAAATTACTTTCGTAATTGCAGTTAGCCATTATTTCAAATTGTTTCTTCTCAGCTGAAATGCACCAAAAATCAAAAAATTGTTTTCTCAAGTCGATCATGTGACAGAAGTTTAAAAGTTTACATCCCACAAACAGAACTTTGAGCAGGTTGGGAATTATTATTTCGTCCGAAGACAATCGCTGCTGATTAAAAATATAATATTCAATTTAAGAACCAAAGTTGAGATTTATTCGTCAAGCTCGTACCACGGCTAGCAATTGTACTTGACTGTTGTTTGCGGGTCATACCCAACTTGGTTAAAACCCAATATTGCATGCTGGAATACTATCAACACTTTAAACCACCTCAATTCTTGGTCTTGCATTGTTACAATATCTGTGTGTAAGTCTTGCATTTTCAGGAATTGTTTTACCACCAGTCCAGTATTGTTGGATATGGTCCACTGCCGAATCGTCAATATTTCTTATCTTGTTACCACATAA
>JANRLV010000081.1:0-11298 GCA_033762195.1 Chitinophagaceae bacterium
GGTGTATCAGTTGTGCCGCCAGGCGCAGTGCTGAGTAGCTATGTACGGACAGGATAAACGCTGAAAGCATCTAAGCGTGAAACCTTCCTCAAGATGAGTCTCCTTTTAAGGGCCGTCAAAGACTATGACGTTGATAGGCTACAGGTGTAAAGCTGGTGACAGCAAAGCCGAGTAGTACTAATTGCCCGTACGCTTTAATTTTTTTTACTATTATTATGTACTCGCTAACTCTTCCCGATATGTCAATCTTATTTCACCCGCTATAGCTATAGCAAACGCGGGTTAAGATATTATGGTGGTTTTTCCGAGGGTGTTCACCTCTTCCCTTACCGAACAGAGTAGTTAAGCCCCTCATGGCCGATGGTACTGCACCACAATGCGGGAGAGTAGGTAGCTGCCATATTTTTTAAGCCCTCTGGTTTTCCAGAGGGCTTTTTTTTTATAAAAACCAAGGAGATCGACAGATACTCACTTTACTAATCCCTTATCTCAAGTTCCTTATTCCTCATCTCAACTTTCTTATTCCCAAAACCATTTGATGGTTTTATTTGTTTCACCTCCATGACCATCTCCATCTGCTGGCTTCGACGTGACCTGCGCCTCCACGACAACGCAGCACTCTACCACGCGCTTCAGAGTGGTCACCCCGTCCTCCCCCTTTTTATCTTTGACCAAAATATCCTGGAAGAACTGAATGACAAACATGACCGACGTGTTCAATTCATTCACCAGGCACTCTCACAAATTCAAAATACACTTCTTCAACTCGGCTCCACCCTCCATGTAGAATACGGAACACCAACAGCCGTTTGGAAAAACCTGACAAAAACCTACACCATCGCCGGTGTATTTACCAATCATGATTACGAACCCTATGCCCGGCAACGTGATCAGGAAATAAAAGAAATACTTGAACCTCTTTCCATCCCTTTTCACACATTCAAAGACCAGGTGATCTTTGAAAAAAATGAAGTGGTAAAAGATGATGGTAAACCCTACACCGTATTCACACCTTATTCAAAAAAATGGAAGGCCAGGTTGACTGATTTTTATATCCAATCCTATCCCACCGAAAAATACGTTGATCGGTTTCACCAACTGGCGCCCAGACCAATACCCTCGCTGGCAGAAATGGGTTTTGTTCCCCTGAACGATCCATTCCCGGAAGCCGTGTGGGAAGAGAAAAAGATCCGGAAATACAAGGAGCAAAGAGATTTTCCCGGTATGGAGGGTACTTCAAAATTGAGTGTACATCTGCGGTTTGGTACCATTAGCATCCGCGACCTGGCACGCGCTGCCCGTCAATGGAATGAAACATTCTTAAATGAATTGATCTGGCGCGATTTCTATCACATGATCCTTTGGCATTTTCCTCATGTGGTGGGAGGAGCGTTCAAGCCGGATTATGACAAGATCCAATGGCGAAATAATAAAGCGGAGTTCGATGCCTGGTGTGAAGGCCGTACCGGATATCCGATTGTAGACGCTGGTATGCGCGAGCTAAATACTACCGGATACATGCACAACCGGGTTCGAATGATCGTGGCTTCTTTTCTCACCAAACACCTGTTGATCGACTGGCGTTGGGGAGAAGCCTATTTTGCTCAGAAACTAAATGATTTTGACCTGGCAGCAAACAATGGAGGATGGCAATGGGCCGCAGGAAGCGGATGTGACGCGGCACCCTATTTCAGGGTATTCAATCCCTATCTCCAAACTTTGAAGTTTGACCCTGAACTCACCTATATCCGCAAATGGGTGCCTGAATTTGAAGAACTAACCTATCCCCAGCCAATCGTGCCACACGAAGTGGCGCGGGAACGGTGTTTGAAAGCCTATGCAGCAGTACTTGCAAATAAGAAATAAGAATATTCCTTATTTCCCATTTTCTTTTTTCAACACTTCAATCGCCTTCCTTCCTTCTTCGCCGAGATCCATTGAAAAATGATTTACATACAACTGTATATGCTGACGCATCACCTCCTCACTCATCGCCTGAGCATGACATTGTACATAATCGGAAATACGCGGCCAGCGATCGACTGAATATTGAAGACTGGCACGTATCAATGATTCTACCTTTAATGCGAGTTCTTCCCCCAGAGCGCGTTTGATAAATATACCTCCCAACGGAATCGGCAAATTCATTTTCTCCTCCCAGATTTCACCGAGATCGGCCACCCGGTGCAAACCCCTTTCGGCATAGGTAAAACGATTTTCATGGATCAATACGCCCAGCTCAACCTCTTCGTTTAATACGGCTTCTTCTATCGTGGAAAACAGGTAAGGGTGCTTATTTTTTGCTTCCGGAAAAGCATAAGAAAGTAAAAGATTGGCGGTGGTATGAATCCCCGGGATGGCAATGCGGCATGTTGAAACCTGGTGGAGCGCTATAGGTTTCTTACTGACCAGCAAGGGGCCGACACCTTTTCCCAAGGCAGCACCACTGTTCAACAGCCTGTATTGATCCGCCACCTGAAAGGCCGTGGCAAAACTAAGTTTGGTGATATGCAGCTTGCCTTCAAACGCCCATTGATTAAGGGTTTCCACATCTTCCAGCACAGTACTCAACGCTATATTGTCGTGGGGGATGATCTGGTTGACCAACGCATCAAAAATGAAGGTATCGTTTGGGCAAGGGGAAAATCCAAGGGTCAGTGTCATCAGCTTAGTTTTAGATAGATTGGATCAGATAAAGCAGGCCTTTATTCAACCGGCCAACAGCCACGGGAATATCCCAGTTTTTTTTATTTCGGTCACCAACTTTGTTTGAGACCGCCCGGAGTTGAATAAACGGCAGCCCCTCCATCAAACAGGTATAATGCAAGGCCGCTCCCTCCATAGACTCCACCGCCGGTTTATACCGGGTGATATACTCACGGGCTATAGAAGTTGAATGGGTGATTGCATTGACAGAAACACCATTGACCACGGGAAGCCCGACCTCCTTCAGCTTTTTTATATCTGGATTGACCAGGCAGCCTTTTTTAAAGGGAAACTGATTGGGTTTCACCAATCCCAGGCCAAAAAGGTCTCGAAATTCTCCCTTTTCTTTAACCCCCAGGTCAGCCACCCATTCCTTACCTACCACCACCAATGAACCAATCGGGTATTGACTTGAGTCAAAGCTTCCCGCTAAACCAGCCTGAATGACCAGATCTGGCCGTTTCAGGTGTACCTGCCTGGAGATCGCATAGGTGGAAGCCATCAACCCTACCCCCGTGATCAGGATATCCAATTCATGCCTGGAAGTGGAGCCAAAATCCCTGGACCGGATTTGCGCCATAAAGGGCTTTATTTCCAATGAGGTAGAGGTTACAAGCAGGATTTGCATGCTGCAATTTACGGGGCACCACCCAAATTTCTTAACTTTGCCCGCCTTAATAGTGCCGGAATGGTTTACCTGACAAGAATTGAACATTTTAATGCGGCTCATAAGTTGTTCAACCCCAACTGGAGCCAGGAGAAGAATGAGGAGGTATTTGGCAAATGCGCCAATGCCAACTGGCATGGACATAACTTCGAATTGTTCGTCACCATTAAAGGGAACCCCGATCCCGATACCGGCTTCATCTTCGATGCCAAAAAACTCAGCAAGATCATCAATGAGCACATCATCGAAAAGCTGGATCATCGCAACCTGAATGAGGATGTCGATTTCATGCAAGGCAAAATGTGCTCGATCGAAAATCTGGTCATAGGTATCTGGGCGGAACTCGAACCCCACCTGCCCGCATCGGTTCAACTCCATTGCCTCAAATTGATCGAAACGCCAAAGATATTTGTGGAGTATTATGGGGGGTAGGAGGTTGGATGACAGATGACAGAGGACAGCCAACCTCCGCCCTCCGTCATCTGTCATCCGTCATCTGTCATCCAAACTTTTTCCCTTCCCGCCTGTTAATGTAATTTCGTACATTCAATCATGACAGAAAAGGTCGCCATATTCAGGAAGGAGCACTTCAATGCTGCGCATCGGTTAAATAACCCTGAATGGGATGCGGCTACAAACCAACAAGTGTTTGGGAAATGCAATCTCCCTAACTATCATGGTCATAATTACGAATTAGTGGTGAAAGTAGTGGGGGTGCCTGATCCTCATACCGGCTATGTGATGGATATGAAAGTACTATCGGATATCATTCGCCAGGAAATTGTGGAGCGCTTTGATCACCGGAACCTGAACCTTGATACAGTGGAGTTCAAAAACCTGAACCCAACTGCAGAGAATATTGCGGTAGTCATTTACAAATTATTAAGACCCCATATTGCACCCGACAGGGAGCTTCAGATCAGGCTTTATGAAACCCCGCGCAATTTTGTGGAATACCCTGCTTGAAAAATTGAACTTTAAAGATAATGGCATATAAAAAAACGGAAGAGTATGACGCGGCCTCGACGAGTGGCCTGGTTCAGTCCTACCAAAGCATTTTGAAACACCTGGGAGAAGACCCCGAGAGAGAAGGTCTTAAGAAAACACCCGAGCGCCTGGCGAAAGCCATGCAGTACATGACCCAGGGTTATGATATGGATGCCAAAGCGATCATTAATTCGGCCAAATTTCACGAGGACGTAAGTGAAATGGTGATCGTTAAAGACATCGAATTATATAGTATGTGCGAACACCATATGCTGCCCTTTTTTGGGAAGGCACATATCGCTTATATCCCCAACGGTTGGATCACCGGCCTAAGTAAGATAGCCCGGGTGGTGGATGTGTATTCCCGGAGGCTCCAGGTACAGGAGCGCCTGACCGTTCAGATCATGAATGCGATCAAGGATACCCTTAACCCCCATGGGGTTGCCGTGGTCATTGAGGCCAAACACCTCTGTATGATGATGCGGGGGGTTCAAAAGCAAAATTCGGTAACCACCACTTCGGCTTTTGACGGGGAATTTCAAAAAAACAGTACCCGGAGCGAATTTCTGAAACTCATCAGTGGGAATTTGCATTAACCCGTATATTTGCAATTGTAAGGGTTTGATTGATTAGTCGATCAAACCTTTTTTTTGCACGGCAGGAAAAACATCAATTATGAAACAGGCATTCGTCTTTCCAGGTCAGGGTTCCCAGTTTCCGGGAATGGGAAAAGAACATTATGAGCAAAGTGCGTTCGCCAAAAAATTATTTGAGCAGGCGAATGAGACCCTGGGTTTCCGTATTTCAGATATCATGTTTTCGGGAACAGAAGAAGACCTGAAACAAACGCGTGTCACCCAGCCCGCCGTCTTTCTTCACTCTGTTATAGCCTACAAATCCATCGGAGATGCCAAACCGGATATGGTGGCAGGTCATTCACTGGGCGAGTTTTCTGCCCTTGTGGCCAATGGTGTATTGAGTTTTGAGGACGGTCTCAAATTGGTATCCGTTCGCGCCTCGGCTATGCAAAAAGCCTGCGAAGCCCAACCGTCTACCATGGCGGCCGTATTAGCGCTGGCCGATGAAAAAGTGGAAGCCATCTGTGCAGAAGTAAGTGCGGAAACCGGTGAAATCGTAGTGCCGGCGAATTATAACTGTCCCGGCCAATTGGTGATCAGCGGATCTGTTCGTGGTGTAGAGATCGCCTGTGAAAGAATGAAAGCCGCCGGAGCCAAAAGGGCCTTGCTCCTTCCCGTGGGTGGTGCTTTTCACTCCCCCCTGATGGAGCCTGCCCGAAATGAATTAAAAGAAGCCATCGAATCCATCACCTTCTATACACCTACCTGCTCTATCTATCAGAATGTTGTAGCCAAACCCGTGATGGACAAAGAGGAGATCAAACAAAACCTGATCGATCAATTGACAGGCGCGGTTCGCTGGACGCAAAGCGTGCAGGCCATGATCGAGAATGGAGCCACCAAATTCGTGGAAGCAGGCCCTGGTAAAGTATTACAGGGATTGATCTTAAAGGTGAGCAAGGAAATGGAAGTATCGGGGGTGAGTTAGGCATTAAACATTCATCCCTACATTGACCCATTCGGCATCAAACCAGGTATCATATTTCTTGTAAAAATTGATCGCGGGTTCATTCCATTCCAATACCTGCCAAACGATGGCACTAAAGCCTTTTTCTTTAGCCTCTATAATGAGTCGATCCATCAATAATTTACCAATGCCTTTTCCTCTTGCCTTTTCCGTGACAAGGATGTCTTCGAGGTACATCCGCTGACCCTTCCAGGTGGAATAGCGGACATAATAGAGGGCAAAGCCCAAAATCGTTCCTTCCTCTACTGCTACAAAGGCCCACCAGACAGGACTGGAGCCAAATCCACTTTCGACAAAATGTTCCAGCGTGACGGTCACTTCCTGTGGAGCGCGTTCATATACGGCTAATTCGTTTACCAACTCCAACAAGCGGGGACAGTCTTCTTTAACCGCCCTGCGAATCTCTATCGCCATACTTTTACTTGGTTTTCGTTGCCTTAAATTTTCCGTTGGGTTGAAGGAAGGTGACCGAAATGATCTTTCCTTCGGCATCTTCCTCAAACTTACAACTGTATCCTTCTATGATCTTTAATTTAAATTCATTTTTCCCATTTGGGATGAGTTCATATTCGGGCTGACCTTCTACAAAGAGGTAAAGGATACTTTTTCCTTTGGTATAGAATTTTGCCAGATTGGTTGGCGTAAAAGCATATTCACCGGTATATTTTTTCAGGTCTTCTTCGTTTAAGGACATGGGCCTTGGCACGGAATTAAATACCAGTGGTTTTAGGGAAGGCTCAAGCCCCATACTCAGGGAATTGATCTTTCCATTGATGTCCATGTGGTATTGGACCAGAACAGTCTGCGCCTCAGCGCTGGTATCAATGCCTTCTTTGGTGTCAATGGCATACGCTTTAAAAACATCATAATGGTGATGGCGCATCCAGGCGTCTCCATTGGGCGTGAACATGATAAGCGAATCATTGCGTAAGGAAATATCGACCGTGCCATACCCCTCATGGCGAAATAGCCCTTCATAGGCTTTGAGCTCATGCGAAGGCTTGGTGCCAGGAGTAAAGTCTTCTTCCTTTTTGCCTTTGGCTTCAGCAGCGGCCTTTCTGCCTTTTTCTTCGGCATCATTGGCTCGTTTATTCCAATCAATTGGAGTCAATTTTAACCAACGATCACTGATGATGTTGCGTACGAGGGCCGGAATGCCGGAGGCATTCTGATTACTTAATACGATGATGCCAAGACTATCAGAAGGAAAGAAGCAGGTACTGGCGGAAAATCCATCAATATTTCCTCCATGTTCCACCCGGTAATGTCCGCGGTAGGAACTCATCATCCAGCCAAACCCATAGGTGGAAAAATGGGCGTCGGGAATCTCTTTATCAGGCAGACCAGGACGGCTGATCATCTGAGAACTCATGGCCTCTGCCACATAAGCAGCAGGGAGGACCTCGGCACCTTTATATTTACCTCCCTGAATCCAGGTGATCACCCACTGTGCCATTTCATTAACCGAACTGTTGATGCTGCCCGCTGGCCCCATGGCATTGATGTCATAATAGTCCAACTTTTTGATGATCGAGTCTTTTACGACACCATATCCCAGTGAGGCATCATCGCTTTTCTCCAGGTCTTTTACGGAGAAATTAGAGCGCTTCATGCCCAAAGGTTTGAAAAATGTTTCTTTAATATTGTTTTCCCAGGACTTCTTGGTGATCTTTTCCACTACCATACCCTGCCCAAGGAACATGAAATTATTGTATTGCCATTCCTGACGGTTCGGCGCTGTTGGTTCCTGGTATTTGATCCTGCGTAGTAAACTGTCGCGCGAATTTGTTTTAAATAAATACCAGGAATAATCGTGCCTGGGTAAACCGGTTCGGTGACACATCATATCCCGAAGGGTAACAGACAAATTCAATTCATTGTTATAGAATTCAAGTTCTGGCAGGTAATCCCGTACAGGTTTATCGTATTCTACCTTTCCTTCTTTGTTCAATAACCCGATCAACGAGGAGGTAAATGCCTTGGTACAGGACCCAATGGCAAAAAGTGTTTGCGGAGTGACGGGCAATTTTTTCTCCAGGTCACGGTAGCCAAAACCTTTTGCAAATACAATACTATCCTTGTACACTACTGCCACGGCAAATCCCACACCTTTCCGGTCTTTGAGTACCTGTTCCAACAGGGGCTCAATGCCTTTCAAGGGGTCTGTTGGTTTGGCTGATTTTTTCTGTGCAATAGCGGGGAGAAAAAATAGCAATGCAATAACGGAAAGGATATTTCTCATGACAGGAAAATTTTGCGTGGTATAAAGGTATGGAATTGAGATCGGTTTCGTAATGAGATGCCGCCAGAGGCGGCTTTCTAAAAATGCGAAACCATAGGTTTCGCATAGCCAACATCCAACATCCAACATCCAACATCCGTCATCTGTCATCTGCCCTCCGTCATCAATCCTCCCTCATCGCCTGCTCCAAATCAAAAATAATATCCGCTACATTTTCGATCCCGGTATTCATACGAATCAATCCATCGGTGATGCCATATTTTTCCCGATGTTCTTTTCCAACGCCATAGTGTGTCATGGAGGCCGGGTGGGAGAGTAGGGTATCTACTGTTCCCAATGATACCGTACGGGTGCACATTTTCAGCCGGTCCATGAAACGAATTCCGGCTTCCAGTCCGCCTTTTAATTCAAAGCTGAGCATGGCACCAGGATGTTTCATTTGTTTGGCGGCCAGCGCATGATCAGGATGAGAGCTTAATCCGTTATAATTGACCTTTGAAATAGCAGGGTGTTTATCCAGGAAAAGCGCTACATCCATGGCATTGGCACAATGCCGGTCCATTCTCAGTTCAAGCGTTTTCATACCCTGTATGAGGAGGAATGCATCAAAGGGGTTGGCATTACCACCAAGCAGGCGATGTGTTTTGGTGATAATGGTGTTCATTCTTTCCAGGTCCCTTCCCAGCAATACGCCTCCGATAGCGGTGCCGTGGCCATTCAGGAATTTGGTGGTAGAGTGGACGATGAAATCTGCGCCGAATTTAAATGGTTGTTGTAAGTAGGGGGTAGCGAAGGTATTATCACATGCCGCCCATTTCTGGTATTTGTGTGCCAAACCGATCAGTGCTTCAAGGTCAACACATTGAATAGTGGGGTTGGCCGGGGTTTCCAGATATACCATTTTGATTGCGGGATCATTTCGAAGCAGGTCTTCGGCTTTTGAAAGGTCACGCAGATCGGCGATCACGGGTTCTATTTGAAAAGAAGGCAATACTTTATGAAAGATCTCTTCGGTGCCTCCGTAAAGCGAGTAATGTGAAAGTACTTTATCACCGGCTTTCAGGTTTCCCAATAGCAGGGTGGCTATGGCTGCCATTCCTGAGGCGTGGAGAATGGCCTTGGCCTCCATGTTCAAACCAAAACACTCCATGGCGGCGATCTTCTGTTCAGCCTCGGTAAAGGTTGGATTCCCCCAACGACTGTAGATATATCCCGTTTCCTGCCCGCTAAACCGCCGCATGCCTTGTTCGGCATCATCATATACAAAGGTGCTGCTGGCATAAATGGGAACCAGGTGAGCATACAGAGGATCTTTTACATGACCACCATGTACGGCCAGGGAGCCAAACCCCCGCAGGGCATTGTTCTTTTCCATGTGAATCTGGATCAGTGAATGAATAAGGTCAAAAATAACCGATTTATCACCGATCCGATCTTGATTTTTTGGATTCGGGGTCATTGTAGAACCAGAGACTGAAAGCGAGGGCAAAGCCGATCGACAGGAAGAAATAATTCCAGAGGTCTTTCTCTCCAATCGAATCTATATGTTCCTGAACTGTTCCTGAGCGAAACAGGATACCAAAGATCAGGCAAAGAAGAAAATTGAGAACGGTGAATAACAGAACCTTAATCCAGAATTTGGCCTTAATCAGTAATCTCATGTTGGGTTTGTGTTTTACCAGGACAAGGATAAGGAAACATAAAAATAGCTTAATAAGCTAAGCTTAAGAAGTAAAATAGCCGTAAAACAATAAATTTAATATGGATTACTTGTCGTATGCCCATTCTAACAGCGTGGCCCCCCATGTAAAACCACCACCAAAGGCTGCCAGTACGATCTTATCGCCTTTGTGCAACTTGTTTTCCCACTCCCAGAGACAAAGAGGGATGGTGCCTGCTGTGGTATTGCCGTAACGCTGGATATTGATCATTACTTTATCCTTGGTAAGGCCCATGCGATTGGCTGTTGCATCTATGATGCGGAGATTGGCCTGGTGAGGTACTAACCAGGCGATATCATCACCTGTCAGGTTATTTCGTTCAAGTAACTCGGCACTTACATCGGCCATTCCTTTAACAGCAAACTTGAAAACGGCCTGTCCTTCCTGAAAAATATAGTGTTCTTTGTTTGCTACCGTTTCGGCAGAGGAAGGGCGAACAGAGCCACCGGCTTTCATATGCAGGAATTGACCACCGCTTCCATCGCTCTTTAAAATACTGTCTTTAATGCCCAGTCCTTCTGTGTTAGGTTCCAGCAATACGGCACCGGCGCCATCACCAAAGATGATACAGGTAGCCCGGTCCGTGTAATCTACGATCGCACTCATTTTATCCGCGCCGCACACCACTACCTTTTTGTAGCGTCCGCTTTCGATAAAGGAAGCGCCCAGGGTAAGCGAGTATAAGAAACCGGAACAAGCTGCAGATACGTCAAAGCCAAAGGCATTCTTTGCACCTAATTTATCACAGGCAATATTGGCTGTGGCCGGAAACACCATGTCGGGGGTTACAGTGGCCACGATCAGGCAGTCAATCTCTTCCGGTGAAATACCTCTTTTCTCGCAGATCTCCCGAACAGCAGGAACCACCATATCCGAAGTGCCTTTCCCTTCCCCTTTGAGGATACGTCGTTCTTCGATGCCGGTCCGTGTACGGATCCACTCATCGTTGGTATCCACCATTTTTTCAAGGTCGAAATTGGTCAGCTTGTCTTCAGGAACATATCCTCCCACCGCAGTAATGGCGGCTGTGATCTTTTGGCTCATGTAAAAAAATTATCGTGCGAAGATAGGGAAAGGACGGGATGTAGGATGTGGGATGACTGAGGACAGATGACAGATGAAGGATGACAGATGACAGGGAAGGATGTTGGATGTTGGGCTGCTTGGCCCTGACGTCCGGACCTAGGACATTGAACCTCTGTCATCTGTCATCCGTCATCTGTCATCCAACCTCCAACATCCAACATCCAACATCCTTCCCTGTCATCTGTCATCCTTCATCTGTCATCTGTCCTCAGTCATCCCACATCCTACATCCCGTCCTTTCCCTATCTTCGCACGATAATTTTTTTACATGAGCCAAAAGATCA
>JANRLV010000082.1:0-16226 GCA_033762195.1 Chitinophagaceae bacterium
GAGAGAAAAATGCGAGACCGGAGGTCTCGCAAAGGATAGCGGGTTTAATTTTCAGCCAACACCTTCTCTTCTTTGAATGACACCCGTGGTTTTAATCCCAACAGATCAAACATAACATTGTCATCTTCAAAAGATGGATTGGGGGTGGTGAGAAGTTTATCACCGGCGAAAATAGAATTGGCGCCGGCCAGGAAACAAAGGGATTGTTCGGCAACACTCATTTCCTGACGCCCGGCAGAAAGACGTACCATCGCTTTGGGCATAAGGATACGCGCTGTTGCGATCATGCGTACCATATCCCATATATCTACCCTGGGATTATTGGCGAGTGGAGTGCCAGGTATGGGTACCAGGGCATTGACAGGAACACTCTCTGGATGCTCGGGCATGGTAGCCAACGTGTGGAGCATCTTCATGCGGTCTTCATGGGTTTCACCTAAACCAATGATTCCCCCACAACAAACCGTTACCCCGGCTTTGCGTACATTATCCAGGGTTTGAAGCCTGTCCTCATAAGTACGCGTAGTGATGATGGCCTCATAATATTCATCAGAAGTATCCAGGTTGTGGTTATAGGCATAAAGACCTGCATCGGCGAGTTTCTGTGCCTGATCTTCGGTGAGCATACCGAGTGTACAGCAAACCTCCATCTCCATGGCCGTAATGCCTTTGACCATTTCGAGAACACGGTCAAAGTCGCGGTTGTCGCGAACCTCGCGCCAGGCAGCGCCCATGCAGAAGCGGGTACTGCCCGCGGCTTTGGCGCGTGAGGCATATTCCATCACATCATCATATTTCATCAACCCATGTACATTGATATCGGTATGGTAGCGGGCTGCCTGGGGACAATACGCGCAATCTTCGGTGCAACCTCCTGTCTTAATGGAAAGGAGCGTACATACCTGCACCTCTCCGGTATCATTGTACCGGCGGTGTTCAGTGGCAGCACGATAGATGAGATCGAGCAGGGGTGATTGATAGATTTCCTTTACTTCGTCGAGTGTCCAGTTATTGCGGATCATACAATCTTATTTTATAAAGTAAAATTCGTTCTGCAATATCGGTAAATCTTTTTTAAACCAGGTATTGAGCAGGATCCGGAAGGTATTGACATTGGTCAGGTCGGCGGGTAATTTTTCATAGTCCCGGTTTGAAAAATACCAGGCCTGTAAGTTGGGAAACATCCTTTCTTTTTTTAATACCTTATCGGTGACCGTTGTATACCCATGGTCGCCCTGGAGGATGATAACCAGGGGCCTTGCCCGGGGTTTTAGCAGGGTATCGGTCAGTTGGCTAATAAAGCGGTTGATACGGGCTATCTGGTGGACATACCCCTTCTTTATATCGAACTCCTGTTCCGGTATGGGCCGGCCAAGGGAATCGAGGTGAAAGGGAGGATGCGGGGTGAGAAAATGGGCATATATGAACCGGGGGCGGGGCCCGGGATAAGAGGCACTTTGCAGCAGATCGCGGTACACCAGTGAATCATAGACCTGCCGGTTTTTTTGTTCATTGACAAAAAACCGGTCATCCATCACCGGATTGGTCATCCAGCCGGGAAGCTGATGGTTCAAGTCACGGGTAAATTTGAAAAAGATATTGTACTGGTCATACAGCTCCCGTATCCCCCATTTATCAGAACGGGTAAGGGTGGTGGGATGACCTTTGATATCAAAAAGGGAATGGTTATGAATAGCGTAACCTTCCTGTGCTAAAAAGGGGACCAGGGTATTTTCCTGAACTGTTTTTAAGGCCTGCAGGTATTCGCGGTCATGGATCTTATTGACCGTATCTGCATTGGCCATGTACTGCAGGTGAAAAACGCTGCTCAGGGAAAAAGCCGTGTAGTTATAATTGCTGCGGGAACCAGGAAAAACATGGAACCCTTTTGCGGTCAGGGCCTGCTCAAAAGGAGAATTATCATAATCAAATTCGGAGCGCAGGGTAGAGGAAGCGGCATAAGCATCAAAGATGATGTAGAAAATATCAGGCCTGGATGAATCGGCAAGGTTGGCTGAGGGAGTGAGGTCGGTTTCTTTCATTTGATACCGGCCCCTTACCTGTCCGCCATAGATCATTGAAATATCAACCAGCACAAAAAGGAGGAATAAGATATTGAGAAAAAAGAAGGTGCTGGAATGGTTTTGTTTCCGGCGTTTGATCCAGATACCTATTAAGAAAAACAGCAGGATGGAAATCGCAAACAGAAAACTGTACCTTGACCATATAGCCTCGGGAAATTGTTCGCTGAGTTTATTCTTGATATCTCCCAGAAAGAAAGCCCAGGCGGAAAGGGCAAATCCAAGCAGGGCCGCGCTTTTCCAATTTTTATAAAATAAATAAGACAGGCCGGTGAAAAGAAAAGGGAGTAAAAATAAAACCAGCAGCCGGTCGTAGATAAAATGATAATGGATCAGCCCGGGCAATTCCTTTTCCAAATGCACCAGGACAAAAAGGGGTAAGAGGATCAGGAAAAAAGCATATCGTCGCAGGATCTTCACTTTTCTTTTCGTTGATATAAATAGAGTACCCGGTGGGTACCGGATATCGCCTGTTTCGCGATCAGGTCATAATTTTCTCCAAAGGCCTGTTCAAAATTTGCCGGGGTATAGTTTGAAAAGATATCTTCTTTTTGCGCCAGCAATCCCTTTGTCTTTTCATCTTCGCGGGGTACAAATTCAATGAGCAGGTTTGGTCCCAGTTCGGCAAAATAGTCGGCCAGACGGGAAAGCGGAATATTCTTCCCAATGACCAGGTGATGAACAAGCGCCAGCGCCAATACCAGATCGGATTTCATGCGGCGGGTAAAATCATCTCTTTCCCGATGGGCAAATCCCAACGCGGGAGAAGGATTGGCCATATCGATACAGAGTGGCAGGATGGATTGGATTTTTTCAGCCCTGATCTGACCATACAAGCGGTCAATACAAACATCATCAAAATCGGTCGCAACTACCTGCCATCCCTTGTTGGCTGCGAGCCGGGAAAAATAGCCATCATTGGCGCCCAGGTCGAGGGCTGTTTTTCCTTTGATGCTGCTCAGCATGGCCAAAAAGGCCTTTTCTTTTTCCTGCAGATAGGTTTGATCTAAAATGGTATCGGTATAGTAATCACTCCACGTGGTCTTTCTCTTCCAGGTCAATCCCCTGATCATGGATTGGAGGTGCAGGAGGAGGTTGGTCATTTTTTGTTTGGAAAACCCTGTGGCTTTTTCGGCTGACACGGTTTTTCCGTTGGTCATCTTCTGTTGGAGAAAAACATGCATGGCCACCGAGGGGTTCAGGCGGCTTGACCAGGGCAGGAGTTTGGCGGTAAGTGCCAGCGGTATCCCATCCAGGTGTGTACGCAGGAGTTCGCGGGCGTTCCAACCCAGGTATTTTTCCAATAACAACGGAAAAAGAAAGTTTTCGCAAAATTGCCGGTAGGCCACCCAGGGTTTGCTGGCATCGTACCGGGTAAAGGAAAGAAGATCGATGAACACGGGCCGTCCTTCGTGAAACTGCACATTGAACGGGGTGGCATCTTTGAGGATCATCCCTTTTTCCATGGCTAAAAGCGCGAGGTCAAGGGTCAATAGGGCCGCGTCCTTCAATTGCGAAAAGCTCCATTCGTAGGGGTAGCTGATGCGGTGGAGTTGTTCGGGGAGGAAGGTGGCATACCACTCGTTGGAAGCCGTCAGGTTTTCGGCTATGCGTTGGTGTGGGATCAATTTTCGCGCCGCGACCAGGGAGTCATAGAACCCGGATTGAAACAAGGTCTCCATATCCGGCAGCCCGCTTTTGTTGACCTGTCGGTACCAGGTTCCTTCTTTCTGAAAGACGAAGCCGGCCGGGTCTTTAAAAGAGGCGGGATGGATCATGGGGATCATTTTTTTTCTTCCTTCTCTTCCCGGCCTGGTTTACGAAAAAAGGCCTTGATCCTCCACCACAGGTTTTTAAAATAAAAAAGAAATCCCAGGATGGCGGCGATGATCACCTGGATCAGGTAACTCCCGCTACCGGGATCGACATATAGTAGCCAATGGGCCATCAGAGATAGCTCAGGTTGGTTTTAGGCGTCAATGCCAATAAGGTTTCATACATGAGCCTGATCGTATGATCGATATCATCCTGGTGCAACATTTCCACGGTGGTATGCATATAGCGCAGGGGGATGGAAATGAGTACAGAGGGGCATCCGTCATTGGAATAGGCAAAGGAGTCGGTATCGGTTCCGGTACTCCGGCTCAGGGCCCTCCATTGAACGGGGATCTTATTTTTATCGGCGATATCTTCCACCAGGTGCAGGAGTTTGTTGTGTACCGCTGGGGCATAGGCCAATGAAGGTCCTTTTCCTGTGGTGATATCTCCTTCCACGATCTTACTGATCATCGGAGTGCTGGTATCATGTGTTACATCTGTTACGATCGCCACATTGGGTTTGATCCGCCGGGCGATCATTTCCGCACCACGGAGACCGATCTCTTCCTGTACCGCATTTACCACATAGAGTCCGTAGGGGAGTTTTTTCTTATTCTCTTTTAATAAGCGCGCTACTTCGGCGATCATGAACCCGCCGATGCGATTGTCAAACGCGCGGCCGATATAATTTCTATAGGCCAGTTCTTCAAACCCATCCTGATAGGTCACTACCGCGCCAATATGGATACCCAGTTTGCCTACTTCATCTTTCTTACGGGCGCCACAATCCAGAAAGAGGTTATCCACCTTGGGTTGGGTTTCTTTGGCATCTCCACCCAGGCGGGTATGAATCGCGGGCCAACCAAATACAGCTTTTACCGGCCCTTTTTTACCATGGATAAACACCCGTTGTCCGGGAGCGATCTGGTGGTCCACCCCTCCGTTCCGTTTGAGATAGATCAAACCATCGGCAGTGATATAGTTGACAAACCAACTGATCTCATCGGCATGGGCCTCGATCACTACTTTAAAAGCATGATCGGGATTGATGACACCTACTGCAGAGCCATAGGGATCGGTAAAGTGGGAATCTACATAGGGTTTGAGGTATTCCAGCCAGAGTTTTTGTCCGCTGGATTCAAAACCTACTGGCGAAGCATTGTTGATGTATGATTTGAAAAAGGTCTTTGATTTTTCGGTCATGTAGGATTTCTTTCTTACCGCTTTGGCCATAGCTAATGATTTATGGTCAAAAGTAATTAAAAAGGGGCAACCGGGCGGGGTTAATGGGTTCAAAAGAACTGGTAATAGACCAGAACGGTCAGGGAAGGGAAGGCCATCAACCCATCCAGGAGGAAGTAGTAGATAAAGTCGGAGAAATTCCTTTTCGCTATGGGATAAATTTCGGCTAACACGGGCAATGCGGCGAAAAGGAGTACGATATCAAAGGTCCAACCGATCTGCCATTGCCAGCCCAGCAGGGCGAGAAAGGAAAGACCGAGTGAAAAATAGAATAACCGGTTGATGCCTTTCTCCTTAAAATAGGTGATGAGTGAGCGGATGCCATCGGCGCGGTCATTTTCGCGGTCACGGTAATCAAACAGGATGCAAATGGCATAGATAAAAAAATACCGGTAGGTACAGAAAAGGATATCGGCGGTTGTTACTGTTTTTTCAGAGAAGATGAGGGGTAATACGGTGGTTACATAGGTCCAGGCAAAGGCCAGGTAGATCGTTTTACCAATGGCAATACGCCGTAGCCGGGCAAAAAGTGGGAGTGGGATCTTGGGGGCTGAATAGAGAAAAGTGAGGACCACGGCAATGGCGATGGCTACAAAATGATGCAGGAAATACAAGCCAAAGTAAAGGGCACCGCCCAGCCCAAGAATGCACAGGGTCAGGTGCAGGGGTTTATGGTCATGTGACCAGGCGGAGCGTTCCAGTTCCGTACGTGATTCGGGTGTCAGGAACCAATGAAAATTATAGCTGGCCAGGGTGGAGAAAAAAACAAAGAAGAGAAATCCGTTCTTGTGCGCGGTTTGTCCAAATACCAATTGTCCATGCGCGGTCATCGCCACGGCGCCCAGGGCGATGAAAAGAGAGGTGAAGAGAAAATATTTACCGAGTTTGATAACCTGAGAATTTGGAAATAATTATTCCTGCCGGGCAATGATAACCTTACTGCTCACGGTATCGCTTTGGTTATTGGCCAGGTCGCGGAGTGTGAATTTAAAGAACATGGTATCGTTCTTATTGGGGTCTTCATTGAGGAAATCATAGATCAGGGAGATCTCAATATCTTTCTTACCGGTTTTGGGAAAATTAGGGACAAGGTAATTGACGGTATCTACTTTGTCATTCAGCCCGGGATTGGGGATCGGGTTGACATTGGTACGGACACGGATATAGGTTAAAATGCCACCACCTTCATCACCTTCTTTGTCGGTGGATTCAAGGGTGACCCTGAGTGTTCCCGAAGGGGCATCAATCACTTCACTGCTTAGTTCTTTGATGGTGATAGTGGGTGTGGTCTCATACTTATCTTTGCCACAGGATACCAGTACCAGGGTCAAAAGAACCCATCCGCTCCAAAACTGTCTTTTCATGGAATGCTGTTTAGTCGTGCTAACAAATTTAACATTTAACCCGATACCATCCTATCATGGAATGTGAATGGTTGGATAAAATTTTTGACCTGGATCCGGATGGTTTTCAGGGGCTTGCCCTGGATATCTTCCGTTATCAATATGAGCGGAACCCCATTTACCGGTCATATTGTGCACAGATAGGCCGATCCCCGGACGATATCCGGGAAATAAAGCAGATTCCCTTCCTGCCGATCTCCTTTTTCAAGACCCACCGCGTGGTGACGAGTGAATTCACGCCTGAACTGGTCTTTCAAAGCAGTGGCACTACGGGAATGACCCGAAGTACACATCATGTTAAAGCGGCTTCTTTTTACGAAACCAGTTATACCAGGGGATTTGAATCCACGTATGGCCCCGTTTCCGGTAAACGGATAATGGGTTTGCTTCCTTCCTATCTGGAACAGGGAGATTCCTCACTGGTGTATATGGTACAGGGGTTGATCCGTGATTCAGGGCATCCTGAAAGCGGGTTTTTTTTAAATGACCACGAACGATTAAAAGATACGCTTCAAAAGGGTGGCCCTACTATATTGATCGGGGTGACCTATGCGCTGTTGGATTTTGCCGGGAGGTTTTCTTTTCCCTTGAAAGAAACCATCGTTATGGAAACGGGGGGTATGAAAGGAAGAAGAGAGGAATTGACCCGGATGGAAGTGCATGAACGATTGAAGCAGGCTTTTTCCCTTGAAAAGATCCATTCCGAATATGGCATGACTGAACTACTGTCCCAGGCTTATTCACAAGGCGAGGGGATATTCGCTTGTCCACCCTGGATGCGGGTATTGTTGCGCGAGGAAGAGGATCCGTTAACAGTAAAAAAGAACCCTGGTAACGGGGTACTGAATATCATTGACCTGGCCAATCTATACAGTTGTTCCTTTATTGCCACTGAAGATGCGGGGCGTTTGCGGCAGGATGGAACCTTTGAAGTGTTAGGCAGAATGGATAATAGCGATATCCGGGGATGTAGTTTACTGGCTCTTTAAGTATTTCCAACCATTCAAGCGATGATAAATCGTACCTTTCCCATGTCATGAGGATCGACACTCATATTCACTTTTGGAATTTCGACAAGAACAGGCATTCCTGGATCGGAAATGAAATGAAGTCTCTCCGGGAAGACTATCTGCCTGAACATATTCAAACCTCTTTTAAACGAAATGGAATCAATGGATGTATTGCGGTGGAAGCATCGGCTACTGAATGGGAAACCCATTTTCTGGTAGAACTGGCAAAGACACATTCCATTATCAAGGGGGTAGTTGGGTGGGTGGACCTGCAGGCCGGTAATGCAGACGAGCGCATAGAATACTTTTCACAATTCAATATCATAAAGGGATGGAGGTTTCGATGGGATGAAAATAATCCTGACCAGATGTTTGATCCTGGTATTGGAAAGGGTTTGAGCTTCTTAAATGACAAAGGATATTGTATTGAACTATTCATCCAGCCACATCAGATTACCAAGGCGGTTGAATTAGCTACGGCTTACCCGCAAACAGTGTTTATCCTTGATCATGCCGGGAAACCGGATATACGCCACCGTGAACTATCCGGCTGGGCCGGGTCAATAAAGGAAATCGCCCGATGTCCAAACGTATATTGCAAATTGTCGGGATTTCTGACTTTAGCAAAATGGAAGGATTGGAGTGCCGGAGACTTCTACCCTTATCTTGATGTACTTTTTGGCTCATTTGGGGTAGAACGACTTTTATTTGGAAGTGATTGGCCGGTTATTACGCTTTCGGGGATATATGTTCAATGGGTCAGTCTTCTTGAAAAATACATGGAAGGATTGCCGGTTGAGGATAGGGATAAAGTGTTTGGCGTAAATGCAGTCAAGGTGTACCGCCTGGAGAATTTGGCATAATTAAGTAAGGGAATTTTATAAGTTAAAAATCAGAAATCTGTTTATGTATTTGTCCCGGAGTCTTTTAAGAGGGCCCTATGGGGATCAGTTAAAGGCTTCCCCGGAAGAATTATTCAGCCTGCCGGAAAAAGTACTCCAATTCGGTACCGGTGTACTCCTTCGGGGTTTACCCGATTATTATATTGATAAAGCAAACAAGCAGGGGGTCTTTAATGGCCGGATCGTTGTGGTTAAGTCCACTTCCTCCGGTGGAGCAGATGCCTTTGATCATCAACAAGGGCTATATACACATGTGCTGCGTGGTGTGGACAAAGGAGAGGTAGTAGATAAGGTGATCATAAATGCCTCCATCAGCCGTGTCATTTCCGCTGCGAGTGATTGGAATGCTGTGTTGGAATGTGCTACAAACCCCGATATGCAGGTGATCATTTCCAATACCACGGAAGTAGGCATCACCTTGGTGGAAGATAATATTCATGCCGACCCGCCGGTCTCATTCCCGGGGAAATTACTGTCCTTTTTATATAAGCGTTTCAGGCATTTCAATGGTGACCGCGAACGGGGGATGGTCATTGTTCCTACGGAACTGATCACCGACAATGGCAAAAAACTGGAAGCCATTGTACTTGAACTGGCGCATCAACATGGATTGGAATCGGCCTTTATGGACTGGCTGGAAAATGCAAATACGTTTTGCAATTCCCTTGTTGACCGTATCGTACCCGGCAAACTGCCGGAGGATGAACACCAGGCATTGTGTAAAAAATTAGGATATGAGGATGATCTGTTGATCATGTCAGAGGTCTATGGCCTATGGGCGATTGAAACCACCCGCGAGAAAGTACGTGAGGTCTTATCTTTTCACGCTTGCGATGAAGCTGTGGTCATCCTGCCCGATATCCACATGCACCGCGAATTGAAATTACGCTTACTCAACGGCTCGCATACCTTTACCTGTGGGCTCGCCTATTTGCATGGGTTCAAAACAGTCAAAGAAGCGATGCAGGATGAACGTTTTTCCGAATTCATTACCCGGCTGATGAAACAGGAGATCGTTCCGGCCATTATCGGAAATGGGCTAAACACCGGATTGGCTGAAGCCTTTGCCGATAAGGTCCTTGACCGGTACCGTAATCCTTTCCTGGATCATCCCTGGATCAATATAACACTGCAGTATACGGGTAAAATGGCCATGCGCAACATGCCCATTCTCCGGTCTTATTTCGAACGGTATCAGCAGGTGCCACCAGCCATGGCACTGGGTTTTGCGGCCTACCTTCTTTTCATGAATGGGAAACCCACAGGCGAACAAAGCTTTGCCGGCAGTTCTGATTGGGGGCCTTATCCCATCAATGATGAACAGGCTGCATTTTTTTCAACCAGTTGGAGTACCTTAGCTCCCGAACTGCTCGTCAAAACAATACTCGGACAAACCGAATGGTGGGGATCAGACCTGAATCAATATGAGGGCTGGGCCCGTTCGGTCAACCACCAGCTTGCTCGCTTGCTCAACGACGGACCGCGAAAAGTTTTGCGGGAATATCTCATTGAAAACACATTGGCATGAAAGCGGCTGTATTAAAAGTACATCCTGATGATAATGTATTGGTGGCCTTGCGCGACCTGAAAGCAGGTGAATCCGTCACCTGGCAGGGGCATGGCTATACCGTGACCGAAGAGGTTCCCGCTAAACATAAGTTCACACTCACCTCACTGAAAGAAGGAGATCCTGTACGTATGTACGGGGTTTTGGTGGGAACAGCCAATATAGCCCTGGCCGCCGGTCAGCGCATTTCTACCAAAAATGTAAAGCACGCGGCAGGAGAATATCATCTCTCCCCGGAACGCAGAACAGGTTGGTCCATTCCCGATGTAACAGCCTGGAAGAACCGTACTTTTATGGGTTATCCCCGTTCGGATGGATCTGCCGGCACCGCCAACTATTGGATCATTGTACCCTTGGTCTTTTGTGAAAACCGCAATGTGGAAGTGATCCGCGAAGCCTTGCTCGAAGAATTGGGATATGAAAGACCTCGCAAGTACAATGACTATTCCCGTCAACTGATCGACCTGTATAAAACAGGCGCCAGTGTAGAACAAATACTGAACACTGAATTCAGGGAAACAACCAATTCACCGGTTGCCAATCCGCTTTTTCCGAATGTGGATGGCGTTAAGTTTCTGCAACATGACGGAGGCTGTGGTGGTACAAGACAGGATGCCCAGGCATTGTGCGGATTGCTCGCCGGGTATATCACCCATCCCAATGTAGCAGGAGCAACAGTGCTCAGCCTGGGATGTCAGAATGCCCAGATCGCGCTGCTGGAAGAAGAGATCGCCAAACGCGCTCCCCAATTTGATAAGCCCCTTTTTGTGCTTGAACAGCAAAAGTTGGGATTGGAAAAGGACCTGTTGGTAGCGGCGATACGTCAAACCTTTGCGGGACTGATCCTCGCCAATCAACATCAACGCCAACCGGTATCCATCACCAAACTCTGTATCGGACTGGAATGTGGCGGATCCGATGGGTTTAGTGGCATATCTGCCAATCCGGCCATTGGTTATACTTCAGATATTCTCGTGGCTGCCGGTGGTTCTGTGATCCTTTCTGAATTCCCGGAGCTTTGCGGAGTGGAACAGGAAATGAGTGACCGATGTGTGACCGCCCCCATTGCTGAAAAATTCATCAACATCATGCGCGCCTATGCACGTCGCGCAAAAGAATCCGGGTCAGGATTTGATATGAACCCCTCTCCCGGAAATATCAAAGATGGGTTGATCACCGATGCGATCAAATCCGCAGGCGCCGCAAAGAAAGGGGGTACATCACCCGTGACCGATGTGTTGGATTATCCGGAAAAACTTACCCGCCCCGGGTTGAACCTGCTCTGTACCCCCGGCAACGATGTGGAATCCACCACGGCCGAAGTGGGAAGTGGGGCCAATATTGTATTGTTCACTACCGGACTCGGAACACCAACCGGTAATCCCATTGCCCCGGTCATTAAATTATCGAGCAATACAAACCTGTATGACCGTATGCGGGACATCATTGACATCAATACAGGAACGATCATCGAAGGGGAGGAGACCATTGAAGAAGCCGGCGCCCGTATCCTCGAGTATGTGATACAGGTGGCCAGTGGTGAAATTAAACCAAAGGCAGTGCTCAACGGACAAGACGATTTTATTCCCTGGAAAAGGGGAGTGTCATTATAAAATGCAGTGCAATGAAACAGTTTTTAGGCGAGGATTTTCTCTTAAGCACAAGAACAGCACAGGAACTCTATCATGAATATGCGGCAGCCATGCCGATCATTGATTACCACAATCACCTGCCACCACAGGAAATGGCAGAAGATAAAAATGCAGAGAACATTACCCGGATTTGGTTGAACGGAGATCATTATAAATGGAGGGCTATGCGCGCCAACGGTGTGCCCGAAGAATTCATCACCGGCGACCGCTCCGATTGGGAGAAATTTGAAAAATGGGCCCAAACAGTTCCGTACACCCTGCGTAACCCGCTATATCATTGGACACACCTTGAACTGAAACGATATTTTGATATTGATTTCATACTGGATGGCAGTAGCGCCGGCAATGTATATGAACATACAAAAGACCTGCTCCAGCAAAAGGAATACAGCATCCGGGGTCTGTTGGAGAGAATGAAGGTGCGGGTGGTCTGTACCACAGATGACCCCGTGGATGATCTCCGGTACCATGACCAGATTGGTAAAGATGATTGGGCGGTAAAAGTATTTCCCGCTTTTCGTCCCGATAAGGCCATGAATGTAGATACCCCGGAGGTATTCAATGGATACCTGTCACAATTGGAAAAGGCTGCTGACTGTACTATCGGTCAGTTTAATGAGTATATCACAGCGCTTAAAAAGCGACATGATTATTTTGCCCAACATAATTGCCGGGTGAGTGACCATGGTCTCGAGCAGATCTACGCCGAAGAGTACACGGAAAAAGAAATCGAATCCATTTTTGCCCGGATCCGATCCGGCAAAATGCTTACACCCGAGGAGAACCGAAAATTCAAATCGGCCATGCTGGTCATATTTGCCGAATGGGATCACGAAAAAGGCTGGGTACAGCAATACCACCTGGGGGCCTTGCGCAACAATAATACCCGTATGTTGCGCAAACTGGGACCCGATACCGGCTGGGACAGTATCGGAGATTTTTCACAATCACGGATGCTGGGTCGCTTTCTGGACAGACTTGACCAGCATGATCGCCTCGCTAAAACCATCATTTACAACCTCAATCCGGCCGACAATGAATTATTTGCGACCATGATTGGCAACTTTAATGATGGATCTGTTGCCGGAAAATTGCAATGGGGTTCGGCCTGGTGGTTCCTGGATCAAAAGGATGGGATGACAAAACAGCTCAATGCGTTGTCGAATATGGGATTGCTCAGTAAATTTATCGGCATGCTTACCGATTCAAGGAGTTTTCTTTCCTTTCCACGTCATGAATATTTCCGCCGTATCCTCTGCGACCTGTTGGGTACAGAAGTGGAGAATGGAGAATTGCCCAACGATATTCCCTGGATCGGAAAGATCGTGCAGGACATCTGTTATAACAACGCAAATACTTATTTCGGATTTACGGATTCCACAGATTCCATTTAATTCGTGTAATAATAATGAATACAAAAAGATAAAAAAATGTCTAAGAAAGTTGTTACCCTCGGCGAGATCATGCTTCGCCTTTCTACTCCCGATTTCAAACGGTTTGTACAAGCCGATACATTTGATGTGACCTATGGCGGCGGGGAAGCCAATGTGGCGGCTGCATTATGCAATTATGGTTTACAAGGGACTTTTGTAACCAAAGTGCCCAATAATCCGATAGGCCAGAGTGCGATCAATCATTTGCGCCGGTATGGGGTAGATACGCAATTCATCGCCCGTGGAGGGGATCGTCTGGGTATTTATTTTTTAGAAACAGGTGCCAGTATGCGTGCCTCGCAGGTAGTATATGATCGTGCGGGTGCGTCCATTGCCGATGTGGATGCGACTGAATTTGATTTTGATAAGATTTTCGAAGGGGCCAGTTGGTTTCATACCACCGGTATTACCCCGGCCTTAAGTGATAAAGCTGCGGCGCTTACCGAAGCTGCCCTCAAAGCTGCCCGCGCCAAAGGTATCACCACTTCGATCGATCTGAATTACCGCAAAAAATTATGGAGCAAGGAAAAAGCGCGTGAAGTAATGACCCGGCTTTGTCAATATGTTGATGTTTGTATCGGGAATGAAGAAGACGCAGATACCACCCTGGGCTTTACAGCTGGGCATACCGACGTAACAAAAGGAGAACTCCACCTGGATGGATACAAGGATGTATTCCAGCAGATGAAAGCAAAATTCGGATTCAAGTTCATCGCTTCCTCTTTACGGGAAAGCCATAGCGCCAGTGACAATGGCTGGAGTGCCCTCGTGTATGATGGAACTGATTTTTACCATACCAAAAAATACAATGTCCGGATTGTTGACCGGGTCGGAAGCGGAGACAGCTTTGCCAGTGGCCTGATCTATGGACTGGTAACCGGTATGCCGATGAAAGATGCCGCTGAATTTGGCGTAGCCGCCAGTGCCATCAAACATACCATTCCGGGTGACCTGAACCATGCCACCCTGGCCGAGGTGAAGGACCTGATGAAAGGCGATGGCAGTGGAAGGGTACAACGTTAACGCGCATTTAAAAACTTATGCCAATTACCATGAGTCAAGTCCAAAAGATAAGCACAGCCATTCGGGAGCAGGGGATACTCCCGCTCTATTTTAATAGTGATGAAACAGTAAGTCTCGAAGTGCTTCGCGCGCTCCACCGGGCAGGTATACGCGCCGTTGAGTACACCAACCGCGGAGCAGCAGCTTTGAGTAATTTCAGGAAGATGGTGGAACTCCGCAATGCCGAGATGAGTGGATTATTGTTAGGTGTTGGTACAATTAAAAACCTGGAACAGGCGAAGGCCTACCTTGATGCCGGAGCCGATTTTCTGGTGAGCCCGGGTTTTGTTCCCGATGTAGCCGCTCATTGTGTGCAACAGGATGTTTTTTATGCCCCCGGTTGCATGACACCTACTGAAATTATTGCAGCTGAAAATGCAGGTATCGGTTTCATAAAACTGTTCCCGGGTAATATGCTCGGTCCGGAATTTTTATCGGGAATAAAGGATATCTTCCCTCAATTGCTATTTATGCCCACGGGTGGAGTGGATACAACCAGGGAAAATATCGAAGGTTGGTTTAAAGCCGGAGTTTGTGCTGTGGGAATGGGAAGCAAATTGATCAGCAAAAAATTGATGGAGGCTAAAGATTATGCCACAATGGAAAAGGATACACGTCAGGTATTGGAATTGATCCAGTCGGTGAAAAAATAAAATAATTGCCATATGGGAAAGTACAGGTGGACGATCTGCGGATTGCTCTTTTTTGCTACAACCGTCAACTATCTGGATCGCCAGGTACTGAGTCTTTTACAACCCTATCTGGCAGGGAAATATCATTGGACCAATAACGACTACGGAAATATCACCTCGGTGTTTCAATTCACCTATGCACTATCCATGTTGGTGGCCGGTCGTATCGTAGATAAATTGGGAACAAAGAAAGGATATGCCTGGGCCATTGTGATCTGGTCAGCCGCCGCCGCGCTACATGCATTGGCCATTCCCATTGGAGAGAAGATAACTGCTCTATTGGGATGGGCTGGTATAGCCGGTCTCTCTGTTTCTGTTGTAGGGTTTATGTTTTCCCGTGCCATCCTTGCTTTTGGCGAAGCCGGTAACTTTCCTGCCGCGATCAAAGCCACCGCTGAGTATTTTCCTAAAAAAGAAAGGTCGTTTGCGACAGGCATATTTAACTCAGGGGCCAATGTGGGTGCCATTCTTGCTCCACTGACCGTTCCCTGGATGCGGATCAATTGGGGATGGGAAGCCGCCTTTATTGTGATGGGTGCCACCGGGTTTCTGTGGTTAATTTTTTGGTGGACCTTCTACGAAAAACCGGAAAAACAAAAACGTCTTTCCGCGGCCGAACTGGAATACATTCGCTCCGGAGAAGAAGAAGCGCCTCAATCAGCGGCGCAGATCGCGGAAAAAGTATCCTGGGGAAAATTGCTTACCTATAAACAGACCTGGGCTTTTGCCTTTGGTAAATTCATGACCGATGGTGTGTGGTGGTTCTTTCTGTTCTGGTTACCCGCTTTCTTAAAAGCACAATATAATATAGTCGATACTGGTGTGATGCTCCCGCTGGCCGTTCTTTATACATTGGCCATGGTGGGAAGTATTTCAGGTGGATGGTTTCCTGTTTATTTTATCAAAAAGGGGCACGCTGTTTATGATGGCCGCATGAAGGCCATGCTGGTCATTGCCCTCTTTCCCCTGGTAATCCTATTGGCACAACCCTTTGGTCATATTTCCCATTGGGTGCCGGTATTGTTGATTGGTATCGGGGCATCGGCACACCAGGCCTGGAGCGCGAATATCTTTACAACCGTCTCGGATATGTTTCCCAAAAAGGCCATTGCCTCGGTGGTAGGAATTGGTGGTATGGCAGGTGGACTGGGAGGTGTGGTGATGTCCAAATTAGGCGGAAAATTATTTGATCATTATCAGGCACTCGGTCATATCAAAACCGGATATACCATCATGTTTACCATCTGTGCCGTAGCCTATCTGGTGGCCTGGGCTGTCATGAAGTCGTTGGTGCCGAAGTATAAGCCGATTACCGATTTGTAGGATTCAGATGACGGATGACAGATGACAGAGGGCAGAGGGCA
>JANRLV010000083.1:0-29971 GCA_033762195.1 Chitinophagaceae bacterium
CCTGTACCAATACGACATGAAAAAAGGAATAATCTCCCTGATGGGAACCATTCTCCTTTTCGCTGCACAGGCCCAAACCGGGAAAAGCCCGCTTACCCTGGCCGACGAATATTTTGCCGCGGGAGAGTATTACACGGCTGCGCATTTATATGGCCAGTACCTGAAACCGATCGTAAAGACGCGTGCAGTAGGTGATTTTCCCTTGAGCATAAAATCAAGGAGAGGCGGCACCACCGCGGTAGTGCGTAACAAAGAAGAGGTAATGGCTAAAATGGCGGAAAGCTATCGCCTGGCAAATTACTGGCAGGAAGCCTCCTCAATCTACCAGACACTGGCCAACTCCAATCCGGATACCTATGTGGATGGATTATACTGGTTTGCTGTTTGCCAGCGAAGCCTGGGTCATTATGATTCCGCCAGACAAAGCCTGGAACAATATATTGGTATTCGCTCCTCTGCCAAAAAATGGGAAGAGGCCGCTAAAAAAGAATGGCAAACCCTTCAGTTTATTCAACAACAACTGGCAAGACCCGATTCTATTCTTTACCAGGTAAAGAAGGTTGATGCAACAGGCAGTTTTGAACGAGGCATGTTTGCGCTTACCCCCTACGCAGGTGGCCAGTTTCTTGTCAGCAGTACAAAGGCTGATTCCGCTGTTTCGGCAACTCAAAACCCCAATAAAAGCAGTCTGTTTACCGCCAGTCTTCAAGGCAATCAACTCGGTGCATTAAGCCCATTGGACATTCCTGCAGGAACACCTGGTTGGAATACAGGATCGGCCAGTGTCAGCGCCGATGGACAGTGGATATATTTCACTCAATGGAAAAAAGAGAATGGACAAACTGTTTCGCAAATTTGGATGGCCCGGAAGAATGGCACATCCTGGGGCAATCCTGAATTAGCCAATTCCTTGAACAGCGCCGGCTCGAACAGCAAACAACCCTATTGCTCTGCCGATGGCAAATATCTTTATTTCAGTTCCGATCGTAAAAATGGCAAAGGAGGTTTTGATATCTGGGTCGCTTCGCTGGATGCACAAGGCAAACCCGGCACACCTATCAATGCCGGAGCCATGGTGAACACAACCGGAGATGAGATGGCACCCTATTATCAATCCAGTTCCACTACCCTGGTCTATAGTTCCAATGGAAAAGGTGGCATGGGTGGGTTTGACCTCTTTAGTGTGGAAGGAAAGGAAAATGAATGGGTACACCCGTTGAACCTGGGTCATCCCGTGAATTCATCCAGGGATGATATCTATTTCTACGCTGCCGAAAACCAATCTTTACTGGCTCATGCCCTGGTTGGATCTGACCGTGGCAAAGGATGTTGCCTGGAAACCTACCAGGTAACCAAAAAAGCAAAGACACAATCCATGTCGGGCACTATTCTGGATTGCAAAACCGGAAGTCCTCTTGCCGACGCAGAGGTTATACTGAAACAAAATGGCAAGGCCATTGCCCAGACAACCACCAATGAACAAGGCCAATATCGTTTTCAATTGGAAGGCGAAAGGGCGAAAGGGCTTTCCGTTCATTTGAAAAAGACGGAATTCACTGACACCACTCAATCGCTGGTCACCAGCAATATTGATGAAACGGATCTACTGTCTGACCGTATCGCTTTTGAACCGGCCTGTATAACGCCGGTAGAGCCACCTCCTGTAGAAAAACTCGTTATCCGGGTGGAAGATGTAGTGACCGTTTACTTTGACTTTGACAAACACAACCTAAAATCACCAGCCGTTGCTAAACTTGATTCCATCTACACCGTGCTCCTCGAGAACCCGGGTGCGACCATTCAGATCTCCGGATATACCGATGGATTGGGAACCGAAAACTATAATAAGGTCCTGTCCGACAAACGCGCGCGGGCTTGCGCCAATTATCTCATCCAGAAAGGAATCGACCCCGTGCGGATCAGTTTTGTCTCCTTTGGCGCCTGCTGCCCCGTGGAGATGGAACTCCTGAACGGACGCGACAACCCGGATGGGCGGAGCAAGAACCGGAGGGCTTTGATCAATGTGAAGAAATACTAGCTATTTTGCTGTTAGCTGTTAGCCATTAGCCATTTGCTAATGGCTAACAACTAATAGCTAATCGCTTCTCGTAAATACCCCCATTTCCCCCTAATTTCCCTACCTTTGCGGCTTCTTAAACGAAGCGAAAATGATCAGTGTCAACAACGTAACCCTCTCCTATGGAAAAAGGGTCCTGTTCGATGAGGTTTCCCTGAATTTCACCAAAGGCAATTGCTACGGCGTAATCGGTGCCAACGGCGCCGGCAAATCCACCTTTTTAAAGATCCTGAGTGGTGAGATCGAACCCAACAAGGGAACCATAACCATCAGCCCCGGAGAACGGATGGCCGTTCTGAAACAAAACCATTTTGAATTTGACGAAGTAACTGTTCTGAATACGGTCCTGATGGGTCATAGCAAACTCTGGGCGGTAAGTAAAGAAAGGGAGACGATCTATGCCAAAGAAGACTTTACCGAGGAGGACGGAATGCGTGCGGGTGAGTTGGAACACGAGTTTGGCGAAATGGGTGGATATGAATCGGAGAGCAATGCAGCAGCCCTGCTGAGTGACCTTGGTGTAAAAGAACAATTTCACGCCAGCCGGATGAAAGATATTCCCGGCAACCTCAAGGTAAGGGTGTTATTGGCACAGGCCCTTTTTGGCAATCCGGATATTCTGTTATTGGATGAGCCGACCAACGGGCTCGATATTGAAACCATCAGTTGGCTGGAGAATTTTCTGGCCGATTATGAGAACATTGTTCTCGTGGTAAGTCACGACCGTCACTTTCTCGATGGTGTATGTACCCATGTGGCCGATGTGGACCGTCAGAAGATCAAGATCTTTACCGGTAACTATACCTTCTGGTACGAGTCATCGCAATTGATGGCCCGCCAATTGAGCGACAAGAATAAAAAAGTAGAGGATAAACGTCAGGCCCTGATCGACTTTATCGCGCGTTTTAGTGCGAATGCGTCCAAATCAAGACAGGCTACGGCCAGAAAAAAGGCACTGGAAAAACTCACCATTGAGGAGATCGAACCGAGTAACCGTAAATACCCTGGGATCATCTTCCAGCCACAACGCGAAGTGGGTAACCAGATCCTGAACGTGGAGAAACTCAGCAAGACGGTGGATGGCCGTGTGTTGTTTCAGGATGTCAGCTTTACGGTCAACAAAGGAGATAAGATCGCTTTTTATAGCCGCGACCCGCTGGCGATCACCAGCTTCTTTGATATCATCAATAACGAAGCAAAACCCGATACCGGAAAATTTGAATGGGGTACTACAGTTACCACGGCCTACCTGCCTGTGGAGAACAGCAAATATTTCACAGAGGAACTCAATCTGATGGATTGGTTGCGTCAATACGTACCCGACTGGGTCACCGATGCCGATGAACCATTTATCCGTGGCTTCCTGGGTAAAATGTTGTTCAGTGGCGATGACATCATGAAGAAAACGAAAGTGCTGAGCGGAGGAGAGAAAGTGCGTTGTATGATCAGCCGGATGATGTTACAAAGTCCGAACTGTATCATCCTTGACCAACCGACCAACCATCTTGACCTGGAAAGTATCCAGAGCTTTAACGAACAATGCGTGGCGTATAAAGGAATCGTTCTTCTTTCTTCGCATGACCACACTTTCATGGAAACTGTGGCCAACCGGGTGATCGAACTGACACCTTCCGGTATCATCGACCGGTTGATGACCTTTGATGAATACCTGGAGAATGAGCGTGTTCATCAATTGCGGGAAGAGATGTATGGAGCCTTTACAGAGTCCTGAACTCAAAATTAACGTATGGACATCCGGATCATTAAGCATGGCACACCCACCTACACAGAAATGGTAGAGCTCCGCCGTGAGGTACTACGCAAACCACTTGGGCTTGATTTCACCCAGGAACAATTGGATGCTGAAAAAACAGATATAATTGTAGCCGGTATGGAAGCCGGTCAGGTAGTCGCCTGTTGTATCCTAACGCCGCATGAAGAAGGCATACTCCAATTACGCCAGATGGCGGTCTCTTCACAAATACAATCCAAAGGAAGGGGAAGGGCGATCGTTGAATTCGCAGAAAATTGGGCAATGGGCAATGGCTATCATACATTGATGATGCATGCCCGAGATGTAGCGATCGGGTTTTATGAAAAATGTGGTTACTCCCTCGTGGGAGAAGGTTTCACTGAAGTGGGTATTGCCCACCACCTGATGGAGAAAAAGCTCTGATCAATTGTCCACTTCGGTCTCGTAGAAACCGGCATTGGCCAGCAGCGTGATCGGCTCGATATAATTCAATAATGTATTGCGGATGATCTCCTTGATCTCAGTCTGGCTGATACAATAAGCCGCATTGGTGAGCGACAATTTGTACGAACTGATCTTGTACAAGGCTAAACGGGAAACATCCATGGTGTTATCGTCGATGAACTGGAATTGCTCGGCGATATAAGCGGAGTCGTTGTGGTACGGGACAGTCATACCTTGGTGGATTTGGTTTTTACAGATAAAGGATCTTGTCTAAAACGTAAAAGTTCTCTTAAAATTGTACCCCGCTATCCGTTGATCCTTAAAAGTTTATGTAGAATTTGACCGACAGCAGGTGTCGGGTGTGTTAAGGTAATTTAGCAAATAAAGGATTGGTACTGAATTTGTTGAACAAGGTTTAAACAGTAAATTTACCTTTAAATAATTGTCCCTGAAGCGATTCAAGAAAATAAGCCTCTGGGTTCTCGGGATCCTGCTCTTCCTGCTAACCGCCTGCTACCTGATGATCCAGTCTGAATGGGGACAGAATTATATCACCCGGCAGGTCACCAGCCGTCTTTCCAAAAAGCTCAATGCCCAGGTCCGAATCGGTCATGTAAGCCTCTCGCTTTTCAACAAAATAAATATTGATGATGTGCTGATTGAAGACCAGCACCGGGATACATTGATGACAGCCGGCCGGATTCGGGTACGCATCACCGATTGGTTCTTTGTAAAGGATGAAGTAGAACTGAAGTACATTGGGTTGGAAGATGCCCATGTGCAACTGAAGAGAACGGATTCCGTTTGGAACTATCAGTTCCTGATAGATTATTTTTCCGGCGGAGGGGGTAGCGGTAAAGGAGGTGTTGAACTTGACCTCAAGAAAATAGAGTTAACCAATGTCCATTTTGACCAGATCGACCAATGGCGGGGAGAGGATATGAAATTTTATGTCGGTAAACTCGACCTGGATGCGGAAGCCATCAATTTCGGACAGAAACAAGCGACCATTAATAGCCTGGTACTTTCCCAACCCGAATTACTGATCCGCCAATATACAGGCAACCGACCTCAAAAAACTACTGTAAAATCACCCGAAGTCCTGAAGGGCGAAAAAGTCATTGACTCCCTTTTGAAATGGAATAAAGCAGGCTGGGTATTACAGGCCGATCTGATCGAGATCAAAAATGGTTCCTTTCGTACGGAAAGAGCCGGTAAGGAACCCCTTCCCTATTTTGATGGTCAGCATATCGCCTTTACTTCTATTAAAGCTGAATTCCGGGAACTGCGTTGGGAAAAGGATACCATACAAACCCAACTCAGCCTGAGCAGCAAGGAACGCAGCGGGTTTGAAGTAAAATCCATGGTGGCCAATGCAAAAGTGACCCCTGAGAGCATGGCTTTTACAAAGATGGAGATACGAACCAACAAAAGCATCATCCGTCAGGCCTATACCATGCGCTATGAGGATTTCAATAATGATATGGGTGACTATATCAACAAGGTGAGCATGGAAGCCGATTTCGCTGATGCGGAGATCGACAGTGATGATATTGCTTTTTTCTCCCCTAACCTCTCCGAATGGAAAAAGAAGATCCGGGTAAATGGACGGGCACGCGGAACCGTAAGTGATTTGTTTGCCGATAACCTGGAAATCAGTGCCGGTGAGAACACCTACCTCAATGGAGATATCAGTCTGGTGGGATTACCGGATATCGACCAAACCTTTATAGACTTCAAGGCCAACAGGTTCAGGACCAACTATGCCGATGCCGCAGGCCTTTTTCCCCAATTACGAAAAGTAAAAAATCCAAAACTCAGTTCCGTCAACTACCTTGACTTTACGGGTAGCTTCACCGGGTTCATTCGCGACTTTGTAACCTATGGGAATATCCAGACCAATCTCGGCCGTATAACGACCGACCTGAACATGAAACTTCCTGCAGGCAGGGCTCCCATCTATTCAGGTAGTATTTCAGCCAATAATTTTCAACTTGGTAAATTTCTGGACAATTCGAATCTTGGTTCCATCACCTTTGATGGAAAGGTACTCGGTCGTGGATTGGAGTGGGAAAGCCTGATCGCTGGTATTGACGGCCGGATCAAATCCGTGATCGTTAAGAATTATGAGTATAAAAATATAACCCTGAACGGCCAAATGGATAAACGCCGGTTCACGGGTTTAGCCACAGCCGATGATGAAAACCTCGACATGAAAATGAACGGGGTTATTGATCTCAATGGAGAAACCCCCAGTTTCGACCTGGTGGCGGAAATCAACCGGGCTTCTTTAAAAGCACTCAATCTGTCTAATGAGAACCTGGGCGTGAACGGGAAATTCAACCTGAACTTTACCGGTGACAATATTGATAATTTCTTAGGCACGATCACAGGCTCTAATATCGAGTTTATCCGGGATACCATCAGCCTTCAATTAAAGGGACTGTCTGTTATCTCCGATATTGAAGACGGAAAGAAATTACTCAGTTTGGAATCCGATGAGATCTCCGGTGAGGTGCAAGGTGATTTTTCCCTGCGTGAACTACCGGCAGCCTTTACGCTCTTTCTCAATAAATACTATCCATCGTTTATAGGTGCGCCCCGACAGAACCCTGGTAAGGAGGATTTCACCTTTTCCATTCGTACCCGGTATGTGGATGACCTGACAAGGATCCTTGACCCGCGTATCACCGGGCTCAGCAATAGTACCATCAAGGGACGGATCAACCTGCCAAGGAATGAACTCGAACTCGATGCCGATGTACCCTATTTTGCCTATAACAACATCCAATTCAATAATACTCAGGTACAGGCCCGGGGCGATCTCGAAAAACTAAGCTTCACCGGAGCGGTTGACCAGATTAATTTCAGTGATAGTACCTACCTCCCCAATACCAAATTGACATTCGTTTCGCAAAATGATATCTCCGATGTGCGGATTGTAACGGATCGGAATACGGGCACCCTTGGCAGTACAGAAATTGGTGCCCGGGTTCAGACATTCAATGACGGGGTTACGGTGCAGTTTGATTCCTCCTCCTTTGTATTGAATGGAAAAAAATGGAGTATTGACCCCAATGGGGAGCTCAGCCTTCGCCAGAATACTGTCTCCTATGGGCAACTTGTTCTGCGTGAAAGCAACCAGGAGATCAGGCTCTCCACTATTCCGTCGGATATTGGTGACTGGAATGATATACGCATCGATCTGAAGGATATCAACCTCGGAGATATTTCACCCTATGTAATGAAAAATGGGCGAGTGGAAGGAGCGGCATCAGGAACGGTGATGATCGAGGACCCACAGAACAAACTGAATATCCTTTCTGATATCCGTACAAATGAATTGCGTTGGGATGATGACTCCATTGGTCAGGTAAATGCAAAGGTCACTTACATCAATAAAACAGGCGAACTGACCGGGAAAGCCGTCAATACAAACCCGGACGAAAAAGTGGCAATTGACCTGAAATTCAATTTAAAGGATTCAACCGGGACCATTGATGATGTTTTGGAGGTCAATGCCGAGAATTACCCCATCAATATTGTGGAACGCTTTACCGGTGCCCTTTTCTCCGATCTCGAAGGGTATGCTACGGGAAAGGTCAGGCTCATCAATCCAGGAGGAAAAATCAAAATAGTAGGCAAACCCAAACTAAAGAATGCGGCAGTAACGGTTGCCTTTACACAATGCCGGTATGAAGTGCAGGATACGGAGATCGAGTTCACTGAAAATGAGATCAACCTCGGTTCCCTGACACTGCGGGATCGTTTTCAGCGACAGGCCTCTGTTCAAGGATGGATACGGCACAATTCTTTTGGTGACATGTCTTATAACATTACCGCGCGTACCGGGGTATTGCCGCTCGAGTTATTGAACACCACGGAGAAAGACAATCAAACCTTTTTTGGCCGGGTCAGAGGTACTGGTTCACTGGTGTTAACGGGGCCTCAATCCGATATGCAGCTTAAGATCAATGCCTCTGCTTCCAATACAGACAGTTCCTATATCACCATTCTTTCTTCCGATAGTCGCGAATCCGGCATCTCCGATTTTATGGTAGAAAGACAATATGGACAGGAAATGATTGCGGGAAATACCCTGGGTGGAGAAACAAATATCACCTATGATGTGGACCTTCGGGCCAATCCCCTGGTTACGGTTAACGTGGTACTTGATCCGTTGACGGGGGATCAGATCCAGGGAAGGGGCACGGGTGACCTCAAGATCCGCTCGGGTACACAGGAAGAACTAAGTATTCGCGGACGGTACGATATTGCCGAAGGAGATTATATGTTCACCTTCCAGTCCTTTATCCGCAAACCTTTTGAATTATTAAAAAATGCCGGGAACTATATTGAATGGACAGGTGATCCCTATAATGCCAATATCCGGATCGACGCGATGTATAGGAACGATAAAAAGGTCAGCTTCGCCCCTATCGTCAATAGTGGTGTAAACCTGAACAGCAATAACGCCAATATCCGCGATTATGTCTATGTAATCGCGAAACTGAGAGGCGATCTCTTCCGTCCCGATATCAGTTTTGCCCTGGATTTTCCCGAAGGCAGTCCGGCCAAGACCGACCCCGAACTTTCTTTTACATTCAAACAACTTCAGAACAATGAAGATGAATTGAATAAACAGGTAGCTTATCTGATCCTCTCGGATAACTTTGCTCCGCTGGGAAATTCAACGGCCGATATAACTTCTTTTGGAGATGCCGTGGTCAATACCATCACGGGTAAGATCGCCAATGAAGTAAACAAGTTGCTGAATAACTTTTTGACCAAGATCGACCCCAACCTGCGTATTAATTTCAGTAGTTCCTTCCAGCGTGATTTCTTTAACCAGAGTACCAGTACCATAGGATTTGACCGTGCCAGTTCCAATCTAACGATCGGACGATCCTTTCTTGACAACCGCATCATCTTAACCGTTGAAGGCGCCTTTGATGTACCCATCAGGGCTGATGCCAACTACAGTACACAATTGCTCCCGAACATTACCACGGAAATATTGATCAATAAAAGCGGGTCTCTGCGGGCGACCTTCTTCTACAAAGAAAATATTGATTTTCTAACCGGCGCTAGCTTTACCTCCAACAGTAAGGCCCGCAAGTATGGAACGAGTTTGGCCTTTCGGAGAGAATTTGATTATATATTTCCTCGAAAGAAGAAGAAAGCAAATAAATAGGATTACTAATTACCAAGTATGAATTATTAAGTGAAATCCCTACAAGGTAGAACCTTAAATAATCAATAATTAATAATCAATAATTCCAAATAAATTTGCAGAATGCCAACCATTCTCGCCATAGAATCCAGTTGTGACGAAACATCAGCGGCTGTCTGCCGCGACGGAAAGATCCTATCCAATCTCATTGCTACGCAAAAAGTGCACGAAGCCTATGGTGGTGTGGTACCCGAACTCGCGTCCCGTGCGCACATGCAAAAGATCGTTCCGGTAGTACATGAAGCTTTGCAGGCAGCGGGCATAAAGCCAGATGAAATAGATGCAATAGGTTTTACCCGTGCCCCCGGTTTGATCGGCTCCTTACTCGTAGGGGCACAATTCGCCAAATCCATGGCCCTTACCCTCAATGTACCCCTGATCGGCGTTCATCATATGCAGGCACATGTACTGGCCAATCTCATTGATGAACCAAGGCCTGATTTTCCCTTTCTCTGTCTGACTGTTAGTGGCGGTCACACTCAGATCGTTCGGTGTGATTCTCCTACCTCTATGCAGGTCATTGGAGAAACCATAGATGATGCGGCCGGTGAAGCGTTTGATAAATCTGCCAAATTACTCGGACTCCCCTATCCCGGTGGCCCTCTTATTGATAAATATGCCGCAAGCGGTAACCCCGATCGTTTTAAGTTTCCTGAACCCCAGATACCCGGACTCAATTTTAGCTTTAGCGGGTTAAAGACCGCTATCCTTTACTTTTTACAAAATGCCGGCAAAAGCCAGGTGTATAAAGAAGAAAGCATAGCGAAGGAAGAAGAACGAAAATTGTTTATTGATAATAACCTGGCTGATATCTGCGCCTCCATACAAAGCCGGATTGTTAGCATCCTGCTGAACAAAGTAAAGAAAGCAGCCATTCTTACCGGCATTCGTGACATCTGTATTGCCGGAGGTGTTTCAGCGAACAGCGGACTACGAAAAGCATTTGAGGAACTTGGTAAGCAGCAGGGTTGGAATACATTTATTCCCGCTTTTCAGTATTGCACCGATAATGCAGGTATGATCGCAATAACGGCTTACTACAAGTTTCTTGAAGGGGAACGGTCTCCACTTGATACAACCGTTACTGCCCGGTCGGAATTTGAATCCTGAACCTCATGTCCAACCCCTATTTTCAGTTCAAACAGTTTACCGTTTACCATGACCGCTGTGCCATGAAGGTTACCACCGATGCCTGTATGTTTGGCGCCTGGGTAGCCCAATATCTTGCTAAACAGGAGAACGGAGATAAATCTTTTCTGGATATTGGCACCGGCACGGGTCTGCTTAGCCTCATGATCGCGCAACAAATACAGGCCCGTATAGATGCTATTGAGATCGATCCCGAAGCTGCGGGGCAGGCCACAGAAAATATAAATTCCTCCCCCTGGTCAGACAGGATCAACGTGATTACTGAAGACCTTCGTCATTTTCACCCGGAGAAAAAATATGACCAGATCATAAGCAATCCCCCTTTTTATGAAAAGGAAATACCATCCGCCAACCCGGGTAAACAGGCAGCGCACCATGGAAAAGGGTTATTGTTAGAGGAATTATTTAATTGGGTAAAAAACAATTTGAAGCAAGAGGGACGGTTTCATGCGTTGTTGCCATTCAAACGTAAACAAGCCATTCATACCCTGCTCGGTAAAGCAGGGCTTTTTGTAGAGGAATGGATCGAGATCAAACCGACGGGCAAGTCGTTGCCTTCGCGTATTTTATTACGCGCCACGTTGGAAAAACCATTGGTTGTTTACGAGTCGGAAGAGATTATAGCTATTCAGGGGGATGAGTATAGTGCGTTCTTTCGTAGTCTGGTGATGGATTACTATTTGTGAATTCGTTTCTCGCAGCGGATCCTGCGAGAAACTACCTATAAGCCATTCACATATTCCTCCAAATATTTATATCCCTCTGTCAGCGACCCGTTCTTTGCCATCGTCGCGCGATCGATGATCGCCGAGCCACCTTTTACCAGGTCTTCCAAAATATACTTGATCAATTGTTCCCCAAAATATCGGCTGGCATCTCTTGGCAATTCGTTAGGCAAATTTCCTACTGCCAATACATCAATGGAATTGGGGAGATAAGGCGCCGTCTTTTCCAATGATTGCCGGTCCACCCCATATATCGGGCTTTCAATGGTCTGGTCGCCAAGGTTGATCGGCACCGAACCATTCTCATCATCGGTAACATCGGAGATGGTTTGGATGATAAACCGGTCTGAACGGATATCTTCTTTTTCAAAAAGCCGGGGTAATCCCTTTTCCCAATAGACCCCGTTGAGCAGGATATCTGTTTGTTCTGAATACGGAAGAAACTTGCATTGGTAGTGATCCGGGTGATGGTGAAAATCATCACGACTGTATTTACCCGTTTCTTTATGGGCATACAGGTCTGCTCCTTTCAGTTGTGTATAGACAGGATAGGAGAAACGCCTCGCCAGGTATTCATCCGGTTCCACCTCGTGTATACCCATCAGGTTCATGACCTCCAATAATCCGTGCGCCACTCTTCCCGAACCGGTGACGGCGATCTTGACATTGGGGAGTTTTAACCCAAAATAGGTATGGATCAATTCGCGAAAACTCCTTTGTTTATATACCCGGTCGAGGTTATAAAGTCCTTTCCGGAGTCCATAGGCCATCATTCCATTGTGGGCCCCCACGACCCCGGCAAAAAAACCAAACCCGATGATCCGTTGCCCGTCTTCATGCTCCAGGCATTCGTAGTCCACCAGGGTGATCTTTTTATCCAAAATGGCCTTTAAAAGACCCCGGTTATGGGGTTGTTTCTTTTTGGTATGGGAGAAAAAAAGGTAGGTCTTGCCGGGTATGAGCTGGTCGATCGGAACCTCTTTAATGCCAAATAAGATATCGCAGTCGCTTATATCTTCCTGCACTTCCACCCCGGCATGGATGTAATCCCGGTCCGGAAAACACCGGTCAGGGGAATGTTGAACCACGATCTTTACCTGGTCACTCATCCGGTGCACCCATTTGCATTGTGCGGGTGTTAGTGCCACCCGGTTATCGGCCGGTCTCTTTCCTTCCCGTATCAATCCTATTTTAATCATATGGCTTAAATCTGGGGCAAATTTGACAGTAATTCGGCAAACGAACAAACTGATGATAATCAATCAAATAATCTAAAATATGTAATATTTTAGCACAAAATTTGCTAATCCAGGTATACGGGAGGTTACATTTGCCCGTTTTAGTAGTACAAATAGAAAAAGCATGGGATCAAGGGTCTTATTTTCCTTACTCAGTTTAGCGATGCTTGGCTTTACCTGGTCATGTCGGAAAGGTGATGCCAAGGAGAACCCCTATGTACTGAGTTATGGTGATTCGATCTTTTATGTAAATCCCGCCCTGGGTGAATACGAGATCCGGCCAACCGAGGTAAGACCTGGCGAGTATATCGGCTTCCCGGATGGTGTTGAAATAGATGACGATAACGGTACTATTAAAGTCAATAATTCAGAAAGTGGACTCCGGTATAAGATCACCCATGTATCTCCCTCCGGTGACTCTACCTCCACGATGATCGTTGTTTCCGGATTAAATTTTTACGATAAGATCTACAACCTGGCCAATAATGATACCCTGGCCATTCCGGTATATAATGCGAATGGACAACCCTATCAACCCGGGTTATTTGGCACCGGTACCAATAATGTGTTTGACGATGGAAATGGTTGTAACAGCCAGGGATGTGCCGTTTCCCTGACCAATGGCTCGATCAATCTTCTATCCACCATGCGCAATGGTGGTTTGCTGAGTAGCAATGATGACCAAAAGGAATTCACCTATTATTACCGGATGGATGACCCCAGCCGAAAAGAACTGAATAAACTCAAGATCAAACTCTATTATTATAATACCCAGGCGGATATTCCCCAATACCTCTGGGATATACTCCTGGTCGATCATGCCGGCACCATCTTGCGTACAGGCGGCACCCAAAGGCTGGCGCGTCCCCGTCCTCCCTGCATTATCATTGTCGGTCAATGATAGCTCTCCGTATTTGATTACTTTTGACCAATCAATATGATTGGCTTGCGGCGATACCTGTTCATCTCTATCCTCTTCTTCAGTGGTATAATTTTGCTCCCTTTAATAAAGGGACAGCAGGAAGAAACCAGCCTGTCTGCTTTTCTTGAAACTTACCGTCAGATAAACCGGTTATATGACTATGCCGACAATGCCTCTGAACGGCTGGGGCTGACGGTGGAAGAAGAAGAAAGATTGAACGAGGAGGCCCGTAAAGGGTTTGTATCGCTGCTGGAGCGTATGGACCGGGCAGGTATCCCCTTTGATTCCCTTCGCTTTTATTGTCATTTTAAAAGCGGGGAGATCGATCATTACTTTGGCCGACTTTCCGAAGCACAAGGGCATTACCGGGCTGCCATTACGGTCAAATCCGTCCATCTTGGCATCAAGGACTCTTCGCTTTTCAAACCCCTTCTGTATAGCGGCAATATTTACTATTCGATGGGGAATATGGATTCGGCCCTGTTTCAGTTCAGGGAGGCCGAAGCGATAGCCGACCTCTATCCGCAGGGGATACAGGAATCAGGTCGGTTGTTCAATTCACTGGGCGCCCTTTTTTATGAGACGGGAAATTTCCGGCAAGCCCGGAATTATTTTGCCAAAGCTGTTTCCACCCTACCCCGGTCAGATATCAATTACAAAGAATTCTTTGTCAGTTATAATAATAACCTGGCAGCCACCCTTACCAAGTTGGAAGAATACGACGAAGCCATCGGGCTTTACAAGCAGATATTACCCTTCAACGTCAGTCGCCACGATATCCTTCATAATATGGGGATTATCAATCTAAACCTGGGTTCCATTCGTAGTTCACTTCAATATTTCCGTCAGATCCCTATGAAAGGCCCTGTGGCAGCCAGGTTGGCCAATAATTTTGCCCTGGCCTATTTTAATTTGAAAGATTATGATTCAAGCAAATATTATTTACAACTTGCTGAAAAACTCAACCAGGAACAACATGGTAGCCGGAAGAACTCGACCCTGGGGCTCACCCTTCGGTATAAAGGGGATGTACTAAGTGCGGAGGGTGACCAGGCAAAAGCCGTGGAGCATTACCACAAAGCCATCATTCAATTCGACAACGATTTCAATAACCCGGATATATTTATCAATCCAGGCGCTTATTCCGGAATTTTCTCCTATATCAATTTGTTCAATACGCTTTCGGCCAAGGCTGCTGCTTTCCAATTGTGGTATGATCAGAAAAAGGATATTCAATTGCTCAAGGCCGCGTTGGATGCCTATCGCTCCGCATTCCGTTTGGCGGATTATGTAGAAAGAAACTATGATTCAGATGAGGCCCGCTTGTTCCTTAACCGGATCAAATACAATATCCACCATAAACCGATCGATCTTTGTATTTCCCTCTATGAGCTAACCGGGGAAGCTTCGTACCAGGAAGAAGCCTATCTGTTTGATCAGCGCAATAAAGCATCGATACTTAGTTTAAACATTCGCGAGGCCGAATTAAAGACCCGGGGTGATATTCCTGCCGCCCTGGTACAGGAAGAGAACCGGATACGGAGAAACCTGACCCGGTTATCCATCAAAGCCGGAAATTTAACCGATTCACTTCAACTCGCTGCGCTCAACAACCAGATCAGAGATCAGGAGATCGAACTGGGAAGGATACAGGATAAAATGCGTGACTCGGGTGGTGACAGGGAGATTTCCATTGTAGAAAGAATTCCGTCTTTAAAAAAAATGCAGGAGAATATCCTCGACAGTCGAACCGCGCTACTTTCTTTTCATTTGTCAGAGGAGCACATGCTGGCCTATGTTATCCGCCGGGAGAGTTTTCATTATCAGGTCATCCCCATTGACCCTTCTTTCTTTACCCGCATTGATTCCTTTTTAATACGCCTGAGGCTAACCGGTCAGGGTACACACCGTGACCTCTTGACACTTTCCGGAAACCTGTATGACCAACTCATTCAACCCATTCGTGCGCATTTGAACGGTATCCAACGACTCATCATCATCCCCGATGATGAACTGAATTATATTCCGTTTGAAACGCTGACCGATACAAAAGGTCGTTACTTATTGGAGGATTTCAGTATCCAATATCAATATACCACCGCCCTGCTGGATAAGCGTATTCCACTCACCTCCATTCCAGCTCTTACGCTGGGACTAGCCCCTTTTAGTAACAAGGAAAGACAAGGTGGGTTTGAGCCCCTGCCCTATTCTGAAAGCGAGTTAAAAGGGTTGTCCGGCAATATTCTCTTTAATGAAAAGGCTACCAAGGACAGCCTGCTTTTCTATGCCAACCGATATCCCATCATTCATTTCGCCACCCATGCCCGGGCCAATGATACCGAACCCTTGCAATCCTATATTTCTTTTTATCCGGCCGATAGTCAGTATAAATTATTTGCCCGTGAGATCTACGATCTACGGCTGGATTCAACCAACCTGGTTATTCTCAGTGCCTGTGAGACCGGTACGGGCCAATTGGTTCATGGAGAAGGCATGATGAGCCTGACCAGGGCCTTCTCCTATGCAGGTTGCCCCAATATCATTGCTTCTTTATGGAAGGCAGAGGACAGGACCACCTCCTTTATCACGCGGCGTTTGCATGATCATTTGCAAAAAGGGTTGACCAAGGATGCGGCCCTGCGACAGGCCAAACTCGATCTGCTGAATGATGAGAACATCGATCCGGTTTTGAAGACACCTGAATACTGGGGTCACCTGATCTATATTGGTGAATACGAAACAGCAGTTCATCGCCCCATCTGGCAATATGCACTGCCTGCCCTGTTCATCATGGTGATCCTTGTGGGTATCTCCCTGGCCCGGCAAAAAAAACCCTGAACTTACCAGGGTAAGTTCAGGGGGTCAACATAGGAGTTGAAATAGATTATTGACGCAGGGTGATCGTGGGCAAATGTGTATCCTCTCCCCGACGTACAACCACATTGGTAATTGTAGTATCCCGATAACCGTTGTTTCCATCAAATATCACGGTATAGGTGCCGGCATTCAGCCCCATGATCTTGAACTCGCCATCATGTCTTTCAGGAATAGCGGTGGCAGTATCCGTACCATTGATCGCCAGCACAACCGGATCAGCTGCAGCCGGGAATACCCGTCCTTCAATCCGGCCTGATTTTGTTTTGGTAAAGGCTTTGATATGGGCCTTCAACTCATAGCCATTATTGTTACCGGAGCCACTGTTATCCACCCGAATGGAACGGGCGGCATCAAAATCGATCCAGAATTGGATCTCACCCGGAGTGGGCATATCAAAGTTATCACTGCTGATATTGATCACTACTTCACGGTCATTGTCTTTTACTTTCAAGGGAAACCGCTGACCGTCTTTCATCACACTGTTCTGCGTACCCAGGGTCAGGCGGATCTTACGGATGCGGCCATTGGGTAATGTACCTGTGGCAAAGAGTGTATCCAGACCATTCCGAAAGCGCAGGATATTGTATACACCTGGCACGATGGTCAAAGAAACCCAACCATCGTTGGACAATGAATCATCTTCCAATTTCACTTCCAGTTGCTGCAGGTCAACGAACACGCTGTCAAATACAGGGGTCTGGTGATCGGTCAGGTAAACGGTAAATTTGGCCGGGCCATCGAGTCCCTCGGTAGCCGAGTTTTCTTTTTGACAAGCATAGAAACCGATCACGCTAAGGGCCAGGAAAAGAATAAATAAGGGGGTGTTTTTCATATTATGATTAGTTTTTAGTGAAGGTTAGAAATTCATTGCTGGAGGCATTATCATCACCGAGGCGGATCTCCGTATTGCTGGTAGACAGGATCTTCCAGTCATCCGTCAGTTCACCCAGGGGTTTATTGGCATCGATCTTTGGTCCCAGATCGATATTGAATTTAGTTGAGGTTACCGACCATGTTCCGCTTTGGGTGATGCCATTCTTTACCGCATTGACGGTGCCATTGTCGTTAAACGTGAAGGTGTAGCCTGCAAAATCGGTGGTCTCATCGTTCCCGCTATCGGTGAACAAAGTGACCCGCCAGCTTCCTGAGGTAGCTACCTGGCTGGTATTATTGCTGTCATCCAGGCGACTGGTACAGGATACGAGGAGTATCGAGAGAAAGAGTCCGGTTAGCCAACGGTGTGTTGTTTTCATGATTATACTTTTAAAAGGGGTGATACAATGTGTACTTTCAAATTAGTCACCGCCGATATCCATGTTGTAACTTTAAAATAAAAAAAAAGGGCTGTTTCAGTAAACTGAACAGCCCTGCTGCTATGGATCTGTAGAGAAAGACTAAGAGAGTCGTTGTACCTGTTTGATCAACCGGTTACTCACTTTTCGGTGGTACACATGTTTGGGGTCACTGTGGATGGAACGGAGAAGCTCCAGGGAGCGGTTAAATTCACCGTTCTTTAAATAGGCGAGAGCCAGGTTGTATTCGGCCTCATCGAGGTATTCCCGTGTTGCGTTGGCGGTATTATACTGAATGATCTGATTAAAGGAACGGATAGCGTCTGAAAAATTGCCCAATTCCATTTCCGCCATGCCACAGAGGAAATTCTCCCGGGCAGTAAACCCGGAATTCAATTTACATAAACGCACCACCCGGTTAAAATCCTTATCCCGGTAAGCCGTTTCCATTTCACTGGTATTTTTCTGTTCTTCGCTTCGAAGAACGGGTAGCTCATAGGAGGAAAACTGCTGGGCATAGACCCGTTCCGGGGTCAGGGAAAAATATTGATAGGCCTGAATGGATGCCCAGGCAAAAAGCACGGTAGCGGCCACTCCAATGGCCCAGCGACGAAAATTGTTCTGGCGCATGGGGACAACAGGAGTATTGCGTTCCTTCATAATATCCTGATGAATAGAAGCCACCTGATTCTTCAGGCCATACTGGAGGATGGCTTCCCGGGCCATACGGAGGCTGGTCAATTTTTCCAGGAGAGCTGCATCTTGCTGCAGGTCGGCCTCCAGGCTTCGTTTCTCCTCCTCTTCCATTTCTCCGTCGATATAACGGAACAATCGTTCATCACTGTCGTATTGAGTAGAATTATCCATTCAGTAATGTTTTTAGTGTGTTTTTTATGGATGGGTTGGCGTTGATCAGTTCTTCCAATTTTTTCATGCACTTGTGCTTCTTATTACGTACTACCTGTTCGCTCTCATAATCCAGTTCTTCCCAAATTTCTTTCATCGAGCGGCCTTCGTAATAAAAGAGCAGGAGTATTTTCTTACAGGTATCTCCCAGTTGGTCCACCAGGTCGATCAGCCGGTCACGTTCTTCTTTTTCGGCGATCTGGTGGCTGATATCCGCTTCTTCTTTTGCGCCTGCGGCCTCATATTTTTGTTCTCTTATCATGGCCCTGTCCCTTTTTTTCCATTCATTCAGCCAGAGGTTTCTATTGATGGAGAAAAGAAAGGTTTTGATACTCGATTCTCCACGGAACCTGTCTTTGCGAACGAGATCGATGAAACTGACGATCACTTCCTGAAAGATATCTTCGGCATCCTGTCTGTTTCCGCCGTTGTTCTGGATGAACCAGGACAGGTTTTCAAAATGGTCACGGTACAGGACACGAATGGTCTCATTCATCCGGCTACCTGTTTGCAGGCTAAGCAGGATCTCGCGGTCCGGTACCAAATTCCTTAATTCCATGCTGTGATTCCTTTATTTGTAAACGAAGGGCCTATTTTTGTAACCGAAACTATGGTTATTTGTTAAAATATTCAGTACGAAGCCCCCACAATGGATTATTTTGAACTCTTTGAACTTCCCGTCAGCCTGAAACCAGACCCGGTCGCCCTATCCGGGCGTTTTTTTGCGCTGAGCCGAAAATATCACCCTGATTATCATGCCAATGCGAGCCTGGAGGACCAGGCGGACGCCCTTGAAAAGTCGGCCCAGCTCAACCGGGCCTACCGGATCTTTCAAAACCCCGATGAAACGATCAAATATGTATTGATGCTAAAAGGGCTATTGGAGGAAGAAGAGAAGTATGCCTTGTCACCCGAATTCTTAATGGAGGTCATGGACCTGAACGAGGCCCTGATGGATGCCGCGGAACCTGAGGCACTCCGGAAGCAGATCGCCGCGCTGGAAGAGGAAATATACTCTCCCGTCCGATCCATTATTGAAGGATACCAGGAAGGTGTTACGACCACTGCAGAATTGATGGAGGTAAAAGAGTATTACTACCGCAAAAAATATCTCGATCGTATGAAGGAGCAATTGGCGGGAATGACGTAATATTGCAGGCTCAAAAACGCCCGGGTGGCGGAATTGGTAGACGCAGCAGACTCAAAATCTGCCGTCCGCAAGGATGTATCGGTTCGACTCCGATCTCGGGCACAAAAAACCTCCAGTACAACTGGAGGTTTTTTTTTGTTACCAACCCGGCGTCCCGATGGGACGCATGAAAAGAAACCTCCAACATCCAACATCCAACATCTGTCATCCGTCATCTGTCATCCGTCATCCAACACCCAACCTCATTTGAGCTGAAAACCAACTACTAATAATTTTAGTAAATTTATTACTAAATATTTTAGTAGCTTAGCCTTCCCTATGTACCTCAACTGCAAGACCTATTTCAGCTTTAAGTATGGCACGTTTTCGACAGACGAACTGGTACGCACCGCCGTGGAGAGAGGGGTGACCGCCCTGGCGCTCACCAATATCAACTCTACCTATGATACCTGGGAGTTTGTGAAACTGTGTCGCGAACAGGGCATCAACCCCATTGCCGGAACGGAGATCCGCAATGGCCGCGAGGTCTTGTATATCCTGCTCGCGGCAAATGACCGGGGGCTGACCTGGATACACCGCTTTTTATCGGAACACCTGATGGGGAAAAAAGATTTTCCCGAAAACCCGGATCGTTTTTTTGATGAAAGCTGGGATGGCTTTGTCGTGTTTCCCCTGGGGCGAAAAAACCCGGGTGAGCTACTCCCCAATGAACGGATCGGGGTAAGGGCCACCGAACTCACCAAACTTTTTGGTCTTGACTGGAAACTCCATGCCGAGAAATTCGTGATCCTTCAACCCGTGACAGTCCAAGGCAAAGCGCATTACAATCTCCACCGGCTCTTGCGTGCCATTGATTTGAATACCCTTCTCTCCAAACTCCCTCCGGAGGAATGTTGTCAATCCGATGAAATATTTGTTTCCCCGGAAAACCTCCTGCAACAGTTCAGGCAATACCCCTGGCTGGTGACCAATACCTACAAACTGATGGACAGTTGCCGGTTGGACATGAATTTTCATACCGATAAAACCAAGCGTCAGTTTGGTGGCTCGGAAGCGGATGACAAAGTGTTACTGGAAAAACTCGCTCTGTCGGGATTAAAAAGACGCTTTGGGTTAAAGAATGCGGAAGCGTTAAGAAGGCTGTACAACGAACTCAAGGTGATCAGCGACCTGGGGTTCACCGCCTATTTCCTGATCAACCATGATATGGTGCGTTTTGCCCAATCGCAGGGTTACTATTATGTGGGCAGAGGCAGTGGCGCCAATTCCATCGTTGCCTATTGCCTCGGCATTACCGATGTCGATCCCATTGAACTCAACCTCTATTTCGAACGGTTCCTTAATCCGGAGCGGACCTCGCCGCCGGATTTTGATATTGATTTTTCCTGGACCGACCGCGATGAGGTGATGGATTATCTCTTCAAACGGTATGGGCATGCCTATGTCGCCCTGCTGGGCTCCTTCCCAACGTTCAAGCAGGATGCCATTGTGCGGCAACTGGGAAAAGTATTTGGCCTGCCGGATGAGGAGATCAAGACCCTGCAACGTTATCCGCATACGCATGACCGTTATGCCAAATGGATCTTTCAGTACGGGGCCCTGCTCCAGGGTTTTCCCTCCCACCCTTCCATCCATCCCTGTGGGATGCTGATCGCGCAACAACCCATCCTTCGCTATACAAGCCTGTTTCTTCCCCCCAAGGGTTTCCCCACCGCCCTGATGGATATGTTCACGGCCGAGGATATCGGGTTGAATAAATTCGATGTGCTGAGTCAGCGAGGGCTCGGGCATATCAAAGAGACGCTTCGCCTGGTCAAACTCAACAAGGGCATCGACATTGATATCCATGATTTCAAACGCTTTCGCGAAGATGAGCAGATCAAGGTGCAGATACGCGAGGCCAACACCATTGGCTGCTTCTATATTGAATCACCTGCCATGCGGCAACTCCTCAAAAAACTCCATTGTGATGATTATATCACCCTTGTCGCCGCTTCTTCGATCATACGTCCGGGCGTAGCCCAATCGGGTATGATGCGCGAATACATTTACCGCTACCACCACCGTGACGAGGTCAAATACCTCCATCCGCTGTTTGAAGAACATTTGTCGGAGACCTTTGGGGTCATGGTCTTTCAGGAAGATGTGATCAAGATCGCGCACTATTATGGCGGGTTGAGTTTGGGCAAAGCCGATATCCTACGCCGGGCGATGAGTGGGAAATACCGTTCGCACAATCATTTCCGCCAGATACGCGAAGAGTTCTTTTTGTCAGCCAAGGCCCTGGGTCGTGACGAAACACTCACCGCCGAGATCTGGCGACAGATGGAAAGTTTTGCGGGGTACAGTTTCAACAAGGCCCACTCCGCGTCCTTTGCGGTGGAGAGTTACATGAGTCTTTATCTCAAGACCTATTTCCCCAAAGAATTCATGGTAGCAGTGATCAATAATTTTGGGGGTTTCTATTCCCGCGAACTGTATTTTCTGGAATTGCTCAAAACCGGCGGACAGATCAAGGCCCCCTGTGTAAACCATAGTGAGCAATACACCAATATAAAAGGCGATGAAGTGTACACCGGATTTATCCATATCAAAGGCCTGCAGGATAAACTGGTGGAGCAATTGCTCGAAGATAGAAAGGAGCACGGCCCCTATCTCCATCTCCAGGATTTTATTGAGCGGGTGAACCCCGGTCTGGAACAATTGAACACTCTGGTGAGCATCGGTGCCTTCCGGTTCACCGGCAAATCAAAAAAGACCCTCTTGTGGGAGGCCAATTTTTTGCAAAAAAAACACCAGCCTGTGGCAGCCGGGAGTGCCCCGCTTTTTCAGGAGCCACCGCTTGCCTTTCAACTTCCTTTGCTTGAAGACCAGCGGATCGATGATCTGTATGACGAGATGGAGATCCTTGGTTTCCCGCTCTCCAATCCCTTTGAACTGGCTGATGCCGATCCTGCTGCCCATGTACCCGCGGCTGACCTGGGTAAACACCTGGGAAAGGTCATCACCGTACTGGCCTATTTCATTGCCCGTAAACATGTGGTCACCAAGCATCATGACCATATGTTCTTTGGCACTTTTGTGGATGATCAATTGAACTGGATCGATACGGTCCATTTTCCCGATGCCGCGAAAAACTATCCCTTGCACACGAGCGGGTTTTACCGCATCACGGGAAAAGTAGTAGAGGATTTTGGGGTGTACAGCCTGGAAGTACGGCGTATGGAAAGAGTGGCCTATAAAAAAAGACCTTATCTCTGATCACATGTTCCTCGACCCCAAACGACATATCGCCCATCTTGACCTCGATGCTTTTTTTGTATCGGTGGAGCAGCAGCGCAATCCGAAGTTACGCGGCAAACCCCTGCTCATTGGCGGGGGTAGCGACCGTGGTGTGGTGGCCGCCTGTAGTTATGAAGCCCGCCGCTTTGGGATCCACAGTGCCATGCCCATGCGTGTTGCCCTGCGTTTATGCAAAGAAGCCATTGTGGTGCGTGGCGATTATGAAGCCTACAGCAAAGCTTCCAGCGCCGTGACCGAAGTGATCGCCGATACTGTTCCTTTGTTTGAAAAAGCCAGTATTGATGAGTTCTATGTGGACCTCACGGGTATGGACCGGTTCTTTGGCTGCAGCCTTTTTACCCGGGAATTAAAACAAAAAGTGAACAAGGAAACAGGTCTCCCAATCTCCTACGGGCTTGCGAGTAACAAACTCATCAGCAAAGTGGCCACCAATGAGGTGAAACCCAACGGACAGATCGAGATCCCTTTTGGCGAAGAAAAAAGTTTTCTCGCGCCATTGAGTGTATTAAAAATACCGGGTATCGGAAAAGAGACCGGGTATAAGTTGATCAAAATGGGGGTAGAGACCGTCAAACTGCTAAGTGATATACCTGTGGAGCTATTGCAAAACCTGCTGGGGAAAAATGGCACCGAGCTCTGGCGCCGTGCAAATGGCATTGATGAAACACCTGTCATCCCCTACCGTGAACAAAAATCCATTTCGACCGAGAACACCTTTTCATCCGACACCACCGACACCGGGTTCCTCCACAGCCATTTGGTGCGTATGACCGAGCATATCGCGTTTGAACTCCGGAGCCAGGATCGTCTCACCGGTTGTATCACCGTCAAGATCCGCTATGCCGACTTTGAAACACATACCCTTCAACGCGCGGTGCCATATACCAATGCCGATCATGTGTTGCTTAAAACCGTATGCGCGCTATTTGCACAACTTTACTCACGCCGCCAGTTGGTGCGACTCATTGGGGTACGCTTTACCCATCTTATTCCCGGCACCTATCAGATCAATCTATTTGAAGATACCCAGGAATCCATTCGCCTCTACCAGGCGATCGACAGGATCAAGCGGCAATTTGGGGAGGGGAAGGTGGGAAGGGGGGCGGGAGCGTGAGGCGTCTCACGAAACTCACACCTCACGCCTCAGGAAGCTCCTCATACTCCACCCTCTTCGTCGGCTCCAGCGAATCGCGGAAATCTTTAGCAATAGTGTAAGCTTCCATTTGTTCTGCGGGAAATGGGGTCATGGCGATTTCGGTAATTCTTTTTTCATTGGGGTTTCCAAATAACCATTCCCAGGCAAGGTCTTCAGAAAGAATGGCGGGCATTCTTTTTTTACTGTTATGTATTTTCTCCATGAGTGCGTTTGCCGCCGTTGTAACAATGGCAAAACTCTCTACATATTCGCCGGTGGCTTTGTCGGTCCAGGGCTGCCAGATTCCTGCCATATAGAAATACTCCCTGTCTTTTACCTTAATAAAATAAGGGTACTTATCGGGCGTCTTCAAGGGTTCGCCCGTTCTTTTATTTGTTCGGTAAATATGGCGCCACTCATAAAAGCCGCTGGAGAGAACGAGGCAACGACGGTGAAGGGCGGCATCGCGGTACACTTTATTCGGAAGGAGCATTTCCTCGGCAACGGCATTGAGGGTCATGATCGGAGGTTTGAAAAAACCTCTGGCATCTTTATACCCAAAACGAAGTTTATGTACATCGTCTCTGGTTCTGAGGTTGGGAAATATAAAGCCCCATTCCATCTGAACGATATCAAAATCCTCCTGGTCGGGAATAGGTTTTAGTACTGCGTTCTTATTATAATCAAACCCTACCTGCAGATCACGAACAAGGAAATCATATTTTGCCATTGCCTTTTCCAGGTGTTTGAGACGTATGTACTCAGCGTGGGTTACTTTTTGACCGTTGTAGTAGCACATGAAAATTACATTTTTAAAAAATGTTCCTCCAGTATCTTGCCCATTCCTGTTGCTTCTTTTTGCCGGCCTTCGGGAATGGAGGTCCAGAACCACGAACCATCCTCGGCTTTAGCCCGGGTTATGACAAGTGGATCCCGGGCACTGCTAAAAACGATCCGATAGGTATCGGTAGAACCGATTTTTAACCGCTCGCAGTGCATGACCACCTTTCCAACTTCAATACGGAAATGGTCTTCCGGGAGAAGGTTAGCATTTGCCATTGAACCTGAAAATTAGGAAAATACAGGCAGTTATTTGCTTCTTGCCTTTTTGACAAGAATATTGGACAGAATACGGGAAAAATAGCGCAGGTCGGTCATAAAGGCATTTTTCTCGTAGGATTCGAAGTAACGATTTTCCGAGGCCACAATTTCATCGAAATTCCGAGGCATATCGGCGTAGTATGGAGGGATCAGACCGGGTTTGAATTTCTTTCTGTACTCCTGAAAACTTTCCGGGTACAACTTTAAGTAATTGGCAGAAATGGGGCGTACTCCGATCAATTTGATATTTCCCGAAAACAGGTTAAAAAGCATGGGCAATTCATCCAGCCAATATTTTCGAAGGAACTTACCCCAACGGGTGACCCTAAAATCATTTTTGAATTTACCTGTCTCATCAAGCCCCTGCGTCACCCGGATAAACTCCTGTACATACTCCGCATATGGGTGCATGGTCCTCCATTTATATACATGAATGATCTTACCATTTTTTCCTACCCGACGCATCCGAAATACAGGCCAATAAGAAGGAGGGGAAGTTTCGCCAAACTCGGCTGATTTATAGACGCGAAAGCGTATTTCGCCTTTTTCCTCGGAGAAAGCCACCATTTGAAAGCCCGCACGAAAAAGACGACCCAATACCTCTGTTTTGGAAAAATACTGGGTCTTTCCTTTGGTGATGGCCAGATATAACTTCCTGGTAACGGGATGTAATTTGGGAAATAAGCGATGAAACAGAAAGGCAAAAAAGTATCCGATCCGCCCATAAAGCCCAAGTCGGTAATAATGATACTTATGATAGGCATTCAAACGGGAGAAACCATCCAGGTATTCCCCCAGCTTCATCTCCTTGTTCTTTTCTTCCAGTACCTTGTCACAATCCCGGATCATATCCATGCGTGAATGGAGTCTGTGCCGTTGTAAAATATCAAATCCGGTCTTCCCTACCTGGGTCTGGTTGGTGGCAAAGGGTTCCGGGATTGACAATGAAAGAATCATAAATAGGCAGGTACTTTACAGGAATAAAAGTAGCCTTTGGATATTCATTGCCTGTTAACCTGTCATTAACAAATTATGATGAATAGGCTTAATCAAGTTCTTTAACGGCCGCCATGGTTAATTCAGATTTATCGATCCTCAGATTCCCATTCTTTAGCTTAAGGATAAGGTTGTCTTGTCTTTGCGCACTATTCTTGAACCTGATCCGGTTAAAAGTTGTGGCGCCGGGGGTGAAATACCGGAGATCAGCGAGATATACACCTTTTCGGAGATCTTCCACTTCCACTTGTTCCAACACCAACTCCTTCACATTGGCCTTTCCATAGATCAGGGAATGGTTGGTCGCAGGGTCACCAATAAAGCGGCAGTTTCTGATCGTATAATGACCCCAGTCAGTGCCTGGCAAAACATCGCTCCCCACATTTAATATCCGTTTCTTATCAGCATAAATAATGCAACTATCCACGGTTACATAATTAGCCCCCAGATTGATACCCCCGTAAACGGTGCAATTTCTGATCACCATCCTTTCCACCAATCCGTGGGAATCAAGGGTGCCTATATGTTCATTAATGGTGTGTACGATCGGGTTTCCTTTATAAATACCTCCGTTCACTTCCAATACAGAGGGATAGCCTGCATGCCCCTTCCCACCCGATTCCTCTTTTTCCCATAATCCGCCACCACCCCCACTTACTACATGTCTGCCCCCGGAAAGCCGACATTTGATTATCCTGACATCTGACATATCAGCCACCTGAATACAATAACTGTAACCGTTATTCTCATTCACGGGTAATTCAGCTTCCATCCCTTCCACAGTTCCCCAGGAAGATTTGAACATGATGGCCGTGAGAGCGAAATTTTTAAAGTAACCTGATACAATGCCACGGGCATAATAAAAACGGAAGCAGGTAATAAAATTCATAGGGCTTGTTTCAAACCGCAGATCAGGTCCAATTTTTAATAAGGGTTGGAAATCATTCCACCATAAAGTAGCGTCCTGAATGGAATAAAAGAAAGGATCCTGGACCTCCAATTTTCCTGTTTTATTATCATAGGCCGCAACAACACATCGTTGCCCTTTACAATAATAATCTCGTTTGGGGTTAGGTAATGCTTCAGAACTCGTCAGAAATAACACCGCATTCCGTTTCAACGATAGGTTTTTTTCAATCCATAGCACTTTTCTTCCCTTCTCAACATCTTTTATTTTTCGCTGAAGTAATTTCTTTGTACCTGAAATTTGAAAAATCGCGGTCATCGATTTATTACCTACAGCAGGTCCGGTTTTTGTCAGGTCCAGGGTTCCTTCCCCTTTCCATTCCGGAATACCTGTGATATCTACCGTTGAGCGTGGAGAAAAAACATACTTTTTGCCTTCCAGGCGAATTGGCCAGCTCATCTGCTTCGCATAAGTAATGGCTTTCAATATCGGAGCGGTATCATCTTCACCATTTCCTTTTGCCCCAAATTGTTCAAAGGTGACAACATTCTCCATACTGGAAATACGGTCATTGATTTCTCCTTGTTTCCCAATCAAGGAGAGCCATAATAAAAAAAGGATCATCCTTCAAAATTATTTATCCCCTCTATCCATTCGCGAAGCTGCATGTTACCATAAAATTAATTTCTCCGGGTGAGCCATCCTTCTCACTATTCTGCACGTACTTAGTATAGTGAGCAGACCTTATTTGTGATAAGCATGGCCAAAAATCCGGAAATACTATTCATATCCAATTATTGGAAAAAAAGTCAGGGTGGTGGAATCTCTACGTATCTGATCAACCTTGTTGAAGCCCTTAAGAAAAGAGGGATAGGCATTCGTGTTCTTTCCCGACACGGCATTGATCCGGAACAAACCATCCTTTCGGGTTCAAAACTATTCTTTGTCATAAAAACTCTCCGCCTTCTTCGGCAACAAGCCGGAGTTCCGATAGTAACCAGCAATGACTGGTATTGTCTTTTACCCGCCTTAATCAACAAGTGGATTTATCGGCAACAAGTGGTTCATATCTTTCATACCTGGCCGGAAGAAAAGATGAACAAGCCCCTGCGGTGGCTAATGAAATACCTTACCCGGCGATGTGATCAACTCATTTTTGTATCGGAAGCGCTTCGCGAATACTATAGTCGGGATGAAGGTATTGATTGCCGTCACTCAATGATCATGCATGCTGGATTTCCCACGCCTATTATCCAACCAGAGAAGGAAAAAGTTGAATTTCTGCGGAAATTTGGGATAGATAAAAAAGACATTATTCTCTGTTCCCAGGCAATGACCGCTCATCGGGAAAAAGCAAGAGGTCTTGCCTTGCTGATAAATGTCATGAAGAACTTGAATCAACGCCGAACGGTTCATTTACTGGTCACAAAAGATGGGAAATACCGGGCATCCCTGGAAAAACAAGTCCGATCCATGGGGCTTCAACACCGGGTGCATTTTACAGGGGATATGGAAAATGTTTATCTACCCTTATCTGTAAGTGACCTCTATTTGCATATTACCTATGCGGAAGGAGGTGTTTCTCTCAGTATTCTGGAGGCCATTTCAAAAGATATTCCTGTTATTGCAACTTCCATCGGCGGTATTAAGGAATTGTTACGAAATGAAGAAACCGGATTATTGGTCGAACCCTCCCCCACGGCCATCCAACAGGCGATAGAATCACTGATCCATGATCCGGATAAAGCAAGGAAAATCAGTCATCAAGCCAAAGAAAAACTCACGCCCCTCTTTGATTGGAACAAGAATGCGGCCATGTTGTTATCATTCTTTTTTCCTGAACAGGAATTCCCCTTAACGATTCCTTCGCCTAAAGTTCATAATAAGGTAATGTAATGACCCAACGAAGCGTTGGCATATTGCATTTCTTCGCTTCCTAAATCTTTGAACGTGAACAGTACTACTTCCCGGTTTCTGTGCTTTGGGCTCTTTCTGTTCTCCATTTTTGCTTTTTCCTGTACGAGTCCAAAACAGATCTTGTACTTCCAGGACATTGATCTTAAGCGGATCGACACCGTTGCCTTTTCACAACAGCACAGCCTTTCGTATGGTGATATAATTGAAATCTCGGTAACAAGCCTGGAGTCGGAGGACTATATTCACTTCACCCGTAGTGGATTTCGATTCAGCCAGGACCATGCGATGCAGAATGCCTATGTGGTGGATAGTACTGGTATAATACAACTACCCTACTTAGGTGATATGAATATTAAAGGGTTAACCACCATGGAAATCAGAGAAAGGCTTAAAGTGGCACTACAGCCATTCCTAAAGGATCCTACTGTCAATGTGCGTGTCATGAATCTTAAGGTCTCGATACTGGGAGAGGTGGCCAGGCCAGGAACATTCAACATCCCGGATACCAAGATATCCCTCCCTGAAGCGCTCAGCCTGGCGGGGGATCTGACGATCAATGCCAAACGAAACAATGTACTCATCATCAGGGAAGAAAACGGAAAAAGATCTTATGCCAAGCTTGATCTCCGGAAAAGTGAGGTGCTTGGGTCACCGTATTATTATTTAAAGCCCAACGATGTGATATATGTGGAACCATCCCGCACCCGTATCGCCAGTACCGATACCCGAAGATGGCAGTTATTCACATTTATCACTACTTCTATATCTCTTGCGACTATTCTGGCTACCCGATTATAACCGCATATTACGATTATGGACATTGAAAAGAACCGGGCAAACCGACAG
>JANRLV010000084.1:0-17798 GCA_033762195.1 Chitinophagaceae bacterium
CCCATTCGCACCCCGTGAACCATAGATCGCGGCAGAAGAGGCATCTTTCAGGATGCTTATGCTCTCGATATCGTTCGGGTTAAGGAACATCAATGGGTTCTTCGGAGTAGAGCTTCCTTCGATACCACTTAAGGTACCCGAAGTTCCACCACCATCCAGGGGCACACCATCCACTACATAAAGAGGATCGTTGTTACCACGGATCGATGAAGTACCACGAATGTTGATGGTCGCTGCAGCACCAGGCTCGCCACTCGAAGGAGTGATGGTTACACCAGGCGTACGACCCTGAAAAAGTTGTTCGGGCGTAGAAACCACGCCTTTGTTAAAGTCTTTGGGTGTAATGGCCGCTACCGATCCGGTGGCGTCTTTCACTTTCCGTGTACCATAACCTACCACAACCACCTCGCCCAGATCTGTCTGAGAGCCGGTGAGAGAAACGGTTACGGCCGATTTGCCGGAAATGCTGACTTCATAATTCAGGTAGTTGACCGAAGTAACCACCAAAGTGGTGGTGGCAGATGGAACGGTAATGGAGAAATTACCTTCCGCATTCGTCGTAGTTCCGGTTTTCGAACCCTTGACCACAACGCTGGCCCCTTCAATGGGTGCGCCGGTCTTGGAATCCGTCACTCTACCTGTAACTACTTTGTCTTGTGCGTGAATTGTCAGTGAAAGCAGCAAAAAAGAAAGGAGCAGGGAAACCCCCTGGAGTTTTTTGACAAGCATAAGCATTAGATAAGTGTGTTTACAATTAAATACCTTCCAGTATGTACAAGTGACACAAATATTGAACATTTTCTAGAAAATCAAAAAAATGTTAAAGTTTTCAAATGACGCTAAAACCGTCACTTTCAACTGCCTATCGGTCACTAATACTATTGTAAGATATATAGAAAGGGTACATTTCGGACACCTTCGCTGCTTATAGAACCTTGCAAAGCGTTGCGAAATTGATTGCGAAAACGTTTGCGGGGGAAAACTTATATAAAAAAATTTAGGGGTGTTGAGGTCCCAGAAACAGAAAGGCCCTCCGGGGAACCGAAAGGCCTGCTTTTAAATCTAAAAACTGCCTGCAAGAGGCAGTGATACAAATTTAACCAAAACGCGTACTTATGTTATGTTAAAACTTGGCAATCAGCCGCAAAGCATTGCGCAAATGTTTGCGAAATCCTTTGCGGAGTAGAAAAAAAATGCATTAAATTAGATTACCAATACTTGCCATGCATACTAAGATCACCCTCAAGGATATCTCAAGGAATCTGAACATCAGCATTTCCACGGTATCCCGCGCCCTGAAAGGCCATCCGGATATATCGGAGGAGACCCGCGAAAAGGTGATGCGCCTGGCCTCCATGATGGAATATGAGCCTAATACCTATGCCATCAGCCTAAGGACAAATCGCAGCAATATCTTTGGGGTGATCGTTCCCGAAATATCCAATTACTTCTATCACTCTTTCATATCTGCCTTAGAGGAAGAAAGCCGCAAGATTGGCTATTCCCTGCTCATCCTTCAGTCGGGGAATGACCCGGTTCAGGAAGCGGAGAATATCAAGCTTTGCCGGTTGAACCGGGTGGCAGGGGTTTTTATCTCTGTGGCGGTGAGTTCGCCGGATATCAGCAAGTATCAAAAACTGGAAGAGACCAATGTACCCGTGATCTTCTTTGATAAGGTGCCGGCGGTTGATGCCTGTAATAAGGTCTGTCTGGCGGATGAAGAAGCCGCCTCCCTGGCAGCCAGTCATCTACTCAAAAAAGGAAAGAAAAACATACTTGCCCTCTTTGGCAGTACTAGCATCTCCATTACCCCGAAACGAAAAGAAGCGTTCCTCAAAACGATCGGATCTGTACCGGAAATCAAGGTTCGGACCTTTCATGCCACCACCAGTGAAGAAGCCCGTGATATCACCCACCAGGTACTTTCCTCGCATGACCGGCCTGATGCGCTATTTACCATGAGCGATGAGATTCTCACCGGCAGCATGAAAGCCATCCAGCAACTCAGAATCCGTATTCCCGAAGAAACAGGCATCATTTCCATTTCCAACGACGATTTCATCCCTCATCTGTACGAACCCGAGATCACCTATATCGAAACCAGTGGATACAAACTGGGTAAACTGGCCTTTCAACGGATCAGTGATTATATGGCCGGGAAAAAATTCTACCGCGAAATGATGCTTCCTGCCAGATTGGTCGAAGGCAGATCATTGTAAGCTATTAGCCTATTGTTCCTCATAAAAAAGAAGAGGGCCCAGCTCCTTCTTTCCAGGCCCCCTTCCGATGGATACAAATGGACACGAGGTCCGCATGCATTCAGGGAACGGTTTCATAAGATAAGGTTTCTTGGATTGGACTTCCTGCACTAACAAACTTACCAGCGATTTCCCTGAAGACTACGTGTGTAGCTCCAATACAAATGTCCCATTAGATTGTATCGGTTGTGTAAAAATGTCCCCGGCATTTGAGGGGATTATCACCATAAAAAAATGAGGATTTCACCGCAAAAAAAGAACCGCCTGGAAAGGCGGTTCGCGCTAAACGAAAGCTTGCTTTATGTTTCGTAAGATCTTTGTTCGGATCTATTCAGTTAAATTGAAATGGTAACGGTCTGTGCTTTCTCATCCAGCAGGATAGTATAGGTACCATCAGCCGCAGGCGTTTTGAAATTATCTCCACCTTCCCATTTGATCTTGCGGGCTACTCCGGTTGCTGTGCTTCCACCACTATTATCTTCATAGTCAAACGCACCCCAGGCATTGCCAGCCAGGAATTTGATATCCTTGCCACCTACCAGGGCCAGTGTGATCTGCCATTGGCCATTGCCAAGATAGGTCATTTGGGGGCTGGCTCCGGGATCCCAGGCATTCACACCAGAGATACCATCACCTACCACACGCATTTCTGCTGCGGGAGAAAACTCATATTTGATATTATCCCTGTCACGGCCATCCCACATCACGCGATAACGACCAGCTGAAGGCATATTGGGGAAATTGCCGCCATTGACTTCCATGGTACTTCCACTTCCACCACTGGAGCCATAGCTGCGGGTATTGGTTACGGTCAGGTCACCGCTATTCCATTGGTTATTGTCGATCAATTTCCAACCATCTACGGTGAAATCGGTCAACCCTACAAACAGGTTAGGTGCAGCCAGTCCCATAGCACGGGCCGGGAATACACTGGGAGGATCCCATCCAGAAGGTGTACCACCTCCAACAAAGCCCATGCGGCCTTCGCGGATGTCATACTGTAATCCGGTACGGTCAATGGAAATCCGGTAATAACCGGCTGTGCTTACGGTGAAATTAGCACCATTGGTAGCTAACACACCACCGGTACCACCATAGTTCACATCCCAACTACGGCCCTGAGTTACTTTGAACTCGGCACCGGCAGGGAGATAGATATAGATGTAATACAGTTTGTTCAAAGCACCAGTGCGGTTATCACGAATCAGCTCGGGGGCTGTTCCGGGATCCCAGTCATTACCATTACCAGTAGCGCCTTGGTAACCACCAGGCAGATACAGACGAACGATGCTCTCATAACTATTGATGGTTACAGAAACCACATTGGAGAAAGCAGTAGAACCAGAAGCGGTAACGGCTTTAATACGGTACTCGATCTTTCCCTGGGTACCACCTACCACACCACAGCTAAGGGCAGTCTGGTTCATTTCACCTTGATTCAGCGCTTTGGTCAACACCCCGGTTCCAACAGGGATCTCATTGATGGTGGCGAAGTTCTTACCCGAAGAGTCGTACTGCAACGTATACGTTACTGTACCAGTATATTTCTTGAAGGCTTCGGTCCAGCTAAAGGTATTCGAAGGCTGGCTCGCTGTGGCCAGGGTTCCGGTCACAGTTGTCTTCTCGGTAGACAGTACTGCGGGATCGGCAAATGGTTTGGCCGAAATCGTCAGCACATTCGACAGATAGCGTTCATTGTTATTACCGTAAGAAGAGATCACACGTACATCCACATTGGATGCTACACCGGCGGTCAGACCCAAATTCAATAACATGTTATTGAGTTCGCGTCCAGTGACAGAAGCGGTAAGACTACCTGTCACGGTCTTGGTCACCTTGGTGGCAAAGTTGTTGCCGGCAGGTGTCATCTCAACGATGAACTTATAGAGACTGCTATCCTGTCCATATTGAGGATTGGTCCAGGAAAATGACAATACATTGGCAACACTATCCGCCAAAACAGGCGCTACGGTCGCCGTCGAAGAATTGAGGGTGACTGCCGTACCCTTCTCATAGAAAGGCAGTTCATCCACCTTGTCGCAGGCGTTGAAAAGAAACGCCGTGAGCGCAAGTAATGATAAGCTGAGCAATTTTTTCATACTATAGTTATTAAGGATGAATTATTGTTTGACGACCGAATATTTACCGGTTTTGAAATTAAGCGTGATCTTATAGGTACCGGCTACAGAAGGTGTGGGAATAGCATCGGGATCGCTACCGCCACCCATGTTGTAGCCAATATCTCCACCAGTAGCGCTGCTGCCGCCATACTGAGGCTGCCAGGCACCGAGGGTAGATAGGAACTTATACTGACCTCCGGAGGCCAACGCCACCGTAATGTTGTACTCGGTATTGCTCACCTTTACACATTTCTGTGCCAGGGGAGGACTGTTGGTCCAATCGCTGGGCATGGCGCTACCCGTGATGTACAATTCCCCGGTAGGAGGAATGGGTGTAACTACATCGAGATAAGGAGTGATGATCACCTGGATCACATTGGAAAACAGCGGCACGGTATTGTTGGCCAAAGAGGCTTTCAACCGAAACTCGATATTATGCGGGATATTCTCCAGCATTTCCAATTTGGTCATCACGGCATTCAACTCTTTTACCGTAAAAGAAGTGGTCAATTCACGTGCTACCGATATCTCCTGCATGGTAGGACTGGTGAAATTTGACCCGGTAGTATCTACCTGCAATACATATAAAACATCCTGAGAGCTGGTGCCTGTTGTGAACATATAGTCCGGGTTGTTCCAACTGAACCGGATTGCCAGGTTGCTGGCATTGGCTCCCGTAAGCACCATGGCACTGGTGGAAGAAGCCGCCAGCACAGGGGCTGTGCCTCCTTCGAAGTATATCCTGTTCTCGTCTTTTTTACAAGAACTGAACAAACCCGCCAGGATGCTTATGAAAAACAGTTTTGAAAGTATTGTTTTCATAAATTAATTTTTAAATGAGTGGTTTGGCATTTATTGAATTAATATCCCGGGTTTTGCACCAGGTTAGTGTTTGATGAAATATCAGCCGAAGGGATGGGATACAGTTTCCTGTAACTATCCACACCGGTACCGCTTTTTGCGCCACCTTTCCAGGGCCAGAGGTAAGTATCCTCGGTGAACCGGTTGTAGCGAACAAGGTCGGTACGACGGAAACCTTCCCAATACAATTCACGTGCTCTTTCATCGAGTACGAAATTGGCTGTGAGATCAGTGGTATTGATATTACCGGATGTATTTCCATAAGCCCTTGCGCGAAGCAGGTTGATATAGCTTACGGCATTGGCTGTGCTTCCACCGCTACCGCCACGGGCAACAGCTTCTGCATAGATCAGGTACATTTCAGCCAAACGGAAGATCGGGAAATCGATATCTACCCAGGTAAGGCTGGAGCCGGCTACATTGGTACGGGATACGTTCCTGTACTTGGTAACGGCATATCCATCGGTGAATTGGGTAAGGTCATTGATCTCCACATTCTGACCGGCTGTAAAGAACTGCGCACGTTTATCAGTAGTTCCATTGGGATCCGGGAACAGGGCAGGTATATTCTTAGTGGTACGGATACCAGCCCATCCGCCATCCAAACCAAAAATAGATGCGGTCATGCTACCTCCCACCGAAGCGTGGGCCAGGAAGGTGGTACCTCCCCAGTTCTGGGTTTTCAATCCATCATAGTTGATGGTCAGGATGAACTCATTTGCATTAAGGTGGTTATCGGCCAGCATCAATTGCTGGTAGTTGGTGTGCAGGGTATAACCGGCACCGATCACTTTGGCCGCATAGGTGATCGCCTCATTCCAACGGGGAGTACCTGTATACACTTCAGCATTCAGGTACACACGGGCGAGCAATGCCCAGGCAGCAGCCTGGTCAGCACGACCATACTCATTGGTCCGGGCGGCCATCAACGTATTCTCCAGGTCAAGTAATTCGGAAACGATATAATCATACACCTGGGCACGTGGCTTTTGCGGAGGGAGGAAAGAACCAAGGGCATCATTCTCTGTTACAAAGGGAACATTGCCAAACAGGTCCATCACTACCCAGTACTGATAGGCACGGAGGAAACGGGCCTCTTCACGGAACATTTTGATCTCATCGGCTGCAGCACCAGTGATACCACGGGAAGCCAGCTTATCATCAGCCGACTGACGGATGAAATCATTGCAAAGGGTGATCTGATAATAGGCACGATAGTACAGACCGGTCAACATGGGGTTACTGGCGGACCAGTTCATGTTGTGAAAGTCCTGGATACCAGGGTCACCCCAGGATACCACGGCTTCATCGGTGCTCAACTCCTGGGCCTTCCAGAAAAGACGGAGAAAGTCAGAAGTACCTTCATCGATACCCTGAACGTCACCGTTTCCGGCAGGACCCTGGTTGCCCGTCAGGGCAAAGGCGCCATAGATCTTGGCGAAAGCTTGTTTATAACCTGCCGCTGTGGAATAGACATTCTCAGAGGTAATGTCGTTGGTCGGCAGGATGTCTAACTTCTTCGTACAGGACAACAGGCTGCCTGTCAGAAGAAGCGAGGCGAGTGATATTTTAAAAAGGTTCCTTTTCATAAATGCTTTTTTAAATGGCATGCAAAAAGATTAAAAGTCAAGGTTAAAGCCAAGGGCGATGGTCCGTGGACGGGGGTAGAAATTATTATCTATACCTCCGTTGATCTCGGGATCCAGTCCTTTGTACTTAGTGATCACGAACACATTCTGAACGTTTAAACTAACCCGAAGGTTGGCTTTGTTCTGCATGATCCGGCCGGCATTGTAGCCAATGTTGAAGTTATCCATCCGGAGGAACGATGCATTTTGAACATAATAATCAGACAGGTAATAGTTGGTGCCATCTCCACTAAATCCGGTGTTCAGATAGTCCACCGAACCATTGTTGATGTATCCGATCGGGTTCAGGATGTTCCGGAGGGTACCGGTACCTGAAGCGACGTTGTTGTACAAGTAGTTACCTACGTTGGCACGCATCACCAATCCCGCATTCCATTTTTTATAGGTCAGGTTCGTACTAAAACCAAAGAAGGCTTTAGGATCGATGCCCTTATACTGATAAAGGTCTTTTTCATTGATTACCCCATCGCGGTTGATATCTTCAAAAAGATTGTCAATCGGTTTGTCGGTTCCTTTATCATATACTTGTTTGTACACGAAGAAAGATCCGCGGTTGTACCCTACTGACTGGATCAGGATGGAGTTACCTGTACCACCGGAAATACCACCAAAACGGGCACCAGCATAAGAAGGATCATCAGAAATGGTCAGTTTGGTGATCTCATTCTGGTTGTAGGTAGCGTTGAAGGCCACATCCCAGGTCATGTCTTTAGTGCGAATGGGTTGGAAATTCAAGGTAACCTCTACCCCATTGTTCTCCATGCTACCAACGTTGGCAACAATATTATTGGAGAAGTTGGTACCGGCCGGCTGGTTGATCGAGTTCAACAGGTCGGTGGTCTCTTTGCGGTAAACCTCTACCGTACCGGAGATGCGGCTGTCAAACAAGGCAAAATCCAGGGCGATATTCGTTGTGGCTGTTTGTTCCCATTTCCGGTTGAAATAATATCCACCGGGACGATACAGTTGGTAATAAGAACTACCAAACTGATACTGGGCAGTCAGCGAACTGAGGTTGTAGTAAGAGATAAAGTCATAGTATCCGATACCATCCTGTTGACCAGTGACACCATAACCCACGCGGAGTTTCAGGTCATTGATCAGGCTGGAACCTTTCAGGAAGGATTCTTCGCTGATCTTCCAGGCAAAAGCAGCCGAAGGGAATGTACCCCAGCGGTTGTCAATATTGAACTTGGAAGAACCATCCCGGCGAACCGAAGCAGTCAGGATATACTTGTTATTTAACGTGTAGGTCAAACGTCCCAGGAAGGAAACCAGGCGATAACGTGGCTCATCAAAGGGGAAGTTCGGTGTAGAAACCAGTGTACCATCATAAGTATAATCAAAGTACGGGGTCCAGGCGCCGTTGGCGTCGGGTTCTGTACCGTTGAAATTCTTGGTCAGGTAATCCTGATATTCATAACCAGCTACGGCTTCGATCCGGCTCTTGATGCTGGTGATGTCTTTGGTATAATTCAGATAAAAGTTCAGATAGGTATTGGTGCGGGTTTGTTTATACTGTGTATTCTGCCCCCCATGGAATGTACCACCGGGATCTTTAAATCGTTTATACATCATGGCCGCGCTATCATTGACCACAACGGTACCGGTACCTTGAGAAATGTCGTAACCGGTATTCAATACCGCACGCAGGTCAGGGAAGAAATGCAGTTTATAATCCAGCATGATATTACCTACGCTCCTTTTCACCGTGCTCTTGTCTTCTCTTTGTTCAAGCAATCCAAGCGGGTTAAAGGGAGCCAGGGATTTCAAACCGGTAGTGGAGTTAGGATCCAACCATTCCCAATAACCGCCAAAACGGGCATTCTTGCTATACACCTCTTGTGTGGGGTCAAAGCTGATGGCCGATCCGATCGCGCCCTGGTTACCAAAACGGGTTTGGCTTACCGCACCTTTCAAACTCAATTCCACTTTCAGGTGGTTTTGGAAAAGAGAGGGGCTCAGGTTGATCCCTACGGAAGTACGTTTCAGGTTATCCGTTTTAAGGATACCATTTTGATAAAGGTATCCAAGCGAAACCCGGTAAGGAAGTTTGTTGATGGAACCCGAGATGCTCAGGTTATTATCATTGGCGATCGCTGTACGATAGATCTGATCCTGCCAATCGGTACTTGAATTTCCCAGTAAGGCTTGCAAGGTGGCACTGCCTTCGGCAGTTACAATGCTCCGGATCTGATCCGCATCCAGCACATCAACGGTCTTGGCCACTGTAGCGGCCGACACCTGTGTGCTGAAATTGATCACAGGTTTACCTCTTTTCCCTTTCTTGGTGGTGATCATGATGACCCCGTTGGAGGCACGCGAACCATAGATCGCGGTAGCAGAGGCATCTTTTAACACCGTGAACGATTCGATATCGTTCGGGTTGATCAGGCTAAGCGGGTTGGAAGCACCAGAGATACCATCATTGGAGATGGGCATCCCGTCAATCACGATCAGCGGGTCATTGCTCGCATTCAGCGAAGCACCCCCACGGATACGGATCGTACTTCCAGCTCCGGGTTGACCACTGTTGGAAGTGATCGATACCCCGGCCACCTTACCAGCAATCAACTGCTCAGGTGTGGTGATCGTTCCTTTATTAAAATCTTTAGCAGTCACACTGACCACAGAACCGGTAAGGTCCTTTTTACGCGTAGTACCATATCCAATTACCACGATCTCCCCAAGAGAAGATGCGTTAACGGAAAGTACAACGTCGATGGTCGTGCGACCCTCAATGTTCACCTCCATGGTATTGAACCCAATCGATGAAAACACTAAGGTGGTCACACTCGGAGCCACAGAAAGACTATACGCACCATTTGCATTGGTTTGCGCACCAGTCGGTGTGCCTTTTGCAATGACAGTCACGCCGGTAATAGCAGAACCATCTCTTGCATCTGTCACTTTTCCTGTAATGACCCTGTCCTGTGAAAATGAAACTTGAGCTGTTGTAAACAGCGTCAATGAGAGGATGAAAGTCCTCCATAGATTTCTACGGCGCATAAGCAATCATTAAAGCGGTTAGAAGAATTTTAGAAATATTAATGTGTATTTCTTACACAATAATAGTCAATAATTCGAATCCAGAAAAAAAAATTGAGGTGATTTTAATCAGCAAAATCCAAGGGAGGACGAGGATTACAGGATTTAGGGATTCAGGAGGATGGAAATTAAGTAGTAATATTTTAAAATATAATTATATGATAATCAATACCCTATTGATAATCATACAAATCAATCTTGTAAATCCCTAAATCATAAAACCTAGGTCTTCGCGCGATAGAGTTTACCCGGCCGGTGAGGCACTTCGGTCTCCATTTCATCCAGGTCAACCACCCAATCTTTTAGCATGATCTTCTTCCGGAAGTTCCTGCGGTCCAGTTTTACCCCGAGGATGGCCTCATAAAGTTCCTGTAGCAGCCGTAGTGAGAATTTCTCCGGTAGTAAATTAAATATCACCGGGTGCTCCATGATCTGATCACGCAGGGTCTGGAGACAGGTATCCAGGATCTCCTTATGGTCAAAGGCCATCCGGCGAATGTCGTTGACATTGTGCCAGTGTACCTGGTTGTCCGTGATCTTGAGTTGGTGGTGATTAATATTGATGAGGGAATAGTAAGCAGTTGTAATTACTCTTCCGGAAGGGTGACGGTTCACGGCACCGAATGTATGTACCTGTTGCAGGTAAACATCATCCAATCCGGTACGCGCCTTGAGTACCCTGTATGAGGCACTGTCCAGATCCTCATCTGGCCGAACCAGGTCGCCCAGCAGGGAAAGCCTGCCTTTGAATTCTTCCAGGTCGGACTCCATCAAGAGTACCTTGAACTGATCATCATCGTAACCGAAGATCACACAGTCAACCGATACAGCTATATTAAAATAGTCAAGGTGACTGATCTTCTCGATCTCCGCGGTCTTAAGCAACATCCTTTCTTCCATATGGCCCGTTTGTTTAACGGTCTAAGATATTATTGTACGACGAATTTGACAAAATTGGCGTATAAACCCGACTTTATCCTGACAATATAATTACCGGCCGCTGGTTTGGTACGCATGGACAAAGGCAGTACATATTCGCCTTTGGCCAGAAACCGGCTATCCAGCAATTGGAGAAACAGACCATTGGCGCTCAGGAGTTCGATCTCCACTTTTCCCGCTTCGGGTATGTTTACCTGGGCATACAGCTCCCCTTGTGAGGGATTGGGATAAACTTTTAATTGCAGTGGGTTGCCATTAAAGTAAAGGTTTGAAACGGGCGTAGTGGCCACATTATTCACGTTTCTATTAATATATACATGGTATTCGCCGGGTTGCAGGGTAATTGTTTGTGCCGAACCAGTGGCGGAAATAATGCTGTTATCCAGATAATCCCACCATACCCCTGCTTCAGGGAAAGTGACCGAAGCGGCCTGAGGTATCAGGTCAAAGTTCCCCACCACCAGTATCTTGGAAGTGTCGGTATTAACCTTCATCCATTTGAAAGCTCCATTCAGACTGCGTTCAATGGTGCCTCCGGTAAACGAGTTCCGGAAGGATGCGTGTTTACGCAAGGCAAAGAGCTTACTGTAAATGGTATGCAGCGCTTTACGATTCGCGTTTTGTAAATAATCCCATCGAATGGGCTTGGGATCAAGCCGGCAATCATTATTGACCGTACCATTGGTACAGGTATTGATGGAATAATCGTATCCCATTTCCCCAAACTGCCAAAGCATTTTAGGGCCAGGCATGGTGAAGAGGAAGGAAGCCGCCATTTCACTTCGCTTCAGGGCGGTATTGAGGTCACGCGTATTGTACGTGCCTTGCGAAAGGCCTTCATTGATCAGACGGTACATCACCCGCTCTTCATCATGGCTTTCCATATAAGAAACCAGGAAGGGGTTGGTCCATCCCCGATTGATATGCAGTGCGCCATCAATATTGGAGTTGCCAATCACACCCATCGCGGCCTGGCTGAAATTGTAATTGATATTTCCCCAAAGCATCATGCCATAATCCGACAGTTCCTTTTCCTCGTTGTTGGCTGCGAAATGTTCAAGTATCACATAGGAACCGGCAGAGCGGGATTGCAACGTATCAAAATAAGATTTCCAAATGGCGACCCGGCTGGCATCATAATTACTCCAGGCATTGACATCACTTCCGGAGTTGACCTGGGTAAATCCTTTGGAGAGGTCAAAACGGAAACCATCGATCTTATAGTTCACCAGCCAATGTTCGGTAACCCGTTTGAAGAAATATTTGGTCTGCAGACTTTCATGGTTGAAATCATTGAACACATTGAATGGGTGTCGTGCCACGGTATTAAACCAGGGGTTATCGGGCGCGGGACGGTTATTAGCCCCATCCCAATACAGCGCTGCCAGGGGACAAAGACCTGTGGCATGATTGAGCGCGATATCCAGGATGACCGCCATGCCTTTGCTATGGGCGGAATCGATAAAGCGCTTGAGGTCATTCTTTGGACCATAGTATTTATCCGGTGCCAGGAAGAAATCAGGGTTATAACCCCAACTCAGGTTGCCTTCAAATTCGTTGATCGGCATAAGCTGAATCGCGGAAATGCCCAGGTTTTTAAAATAGGTGAGTGTATCGCTGAGGGTTTTCCAATCATGCGCGGCCAGCAGGTCGCGAAGCAGGCACTCATAAATGATCAGGTTGCGTTTATCAGGACGGGTAAAACTTGGTACAGCCCAGTTGTACGCTGCCTGTCCGGTTTGTACAACCCCTACCACACCCGATGTAGCAGTTGGATAAGGCTTGAGTGAAGGATAAGTAGTGCTGGTGATAAACCCATCATTCCATGGATCAAGTATCTTTTCACAATAGGGATCGGTGGTCTTTAAATTTCCATTGATCAAATATTGAAAAGCATATTCCGTACCTGGCGTCAAACCGGATACACGCACCCACCAGCGGTTGCCATCGGGTGTTTTGTTCATCAGGTATTGTACTTGTTCCAGCCAGTTACTTCCGGGAAACTCTCCAATCACGGAAACACGGTTTTTATTTGGCGCATACAAAACAAAGGTGATGGATGTATCTCCCGACTCATAATTGATCCCATCCTGCACACCGGCCGGTAAGGCAGCAATATTGGGCGAAGAAGGTCCCACAAAAAACCGGATGGTATCCCGCTTTGTAACCGCGCCAGCAACAGCTTCGGCAATAAGCTCCTGTGTTCCTGCAGCTGTGATGACCGGGGAGGCAGATATTGTTGTTACCCCCGAAGCCGCCTGAACTTGAGTGCCATTCCAGAACAATTTCATATCGGATGACTGACTGGCTACGGCCGTAGCGTCAATACTCTCCCCTACAGCTTTATTAATTGGCTCCAGCACCCGCACATATTTGGGCTCAAAAGGTGGTTGGTTAAAACGAACAGCCAGGCTGTTATCATACAAGGGAACATACATGTCGCCGCCATCGGTATTCCGCTGCACTTTGGTTCCCGCGCCGTCACGAAACAGGATCGCGATCTGGTTGATGGTCTCCCCTACCGCGAGATTGAAAAAGGTATTGATATTGGTGATCGAATAGGACCATTTATTGGTACCCGCAGCACTGGCCTGTGCACCCGCCGGGGTGGTACCCCAGGTAAAAGGAGCATGCTTCCAATCGGTGGAACTGGTGCTGAGGTTGGTAATTACCCCGATATGTACATAAACCGCACCGGTATGACCCAACAAACCCTGGTTACCCTTCGTGGCATCCACGGTAATGGTTATATTACCTGTGCCGTTGGCAAATTCAGGTGTCCAGGTGAGTAATTGCGACCAGGAAACCAACCCAGCCATCATACCCATCCACAAAAGCAGCATCTTCCTTTTCATGGCAAGCTCATTTAGATTTGAATATCTAAGGTACAAATATGTACTTACAACACATTAAATTACAGGCCATTTTTTTCCTTCCCTCCGATTTGAATTGACCGTCAATCTTTAATAATTAATAATTAGTAATCAATAATCAATATTTAGTTTTGTTTTGAAGCCGCAATTCAATTTATGTACTCGAATAGTGAAACAAAATCCTGGCAGGAACATACACTTGCCTTTTTAAAGTCTGGGTCTTTTGCAAAAAAGGATATTCAGGTCCTTCGTGGGGTGTTGAAATTTCATGAATACCGGTATTATGTATTGAATGACCCGTTGATATCCGACGGAGAATACGACCAGTTGTACAAGGGTTTGGAAAAGATCGAGCGGGAACATCCCGAACTGATCAGTGCGGATTCACCCACCCAGCGTGTAGCCAAGGGACTGACCAAGGATTTTCCTACGGTTCAACACCTGGTACCCATGTTATCGCTGGACAATTCATACAACAGTGAGGACCTGCTTGATTTTGACCGTAAGGCAAGGGAAGGTGCGGGCGTGACCCAGATTGAATATTGTGTTGAACCCAAGTTTGACGGAGCGAGTATTTCGTTGATCTATGAGAATGATCTCTTATCCCGTGGGGCTACCCGCGGAGATGGTGTGGAGGGAGATGAGATCACCACCAATTGTCGCCAGATCAGGAGCCTGCCTTTGTCGGCTCAATTTTCGAAATATGGATTGCAACAGGTAGAGATACGGGGGGAAGTGCTGATCAATAAATCAAATTTTAAAAAATACAACGAGCAATTGATGGAACAGGGGGTTCCGCCCCTGGCCAATCCGCGCAATGCCGCCTCAGGTACCCTTCGCTTAAAGGACCCTGCCGAAGTAGCCAAGCGAAACCTGGAAGCTTTTGTTTATCATATCAGCGATTATTCCCTGTTGGATGGGAAAAAGGCGCCACTGGAATTACAAAGCCATAGTGGATCGCTGGGCTTGCTGTGGGAATTGGGTTTTCGCAGTCCCGAGAAAGAAAAAAAAGTATTTCAAGGGATCGAAGCGGTGATACAATACTGTCAGGAATTTGAAGCAGGCCGTGATGACCTGCCGTATGAAATTGACGGGATGGTAATCAAGGTAAATTCGTTTGCCTTGCAGGATAAATTAGGTATGACCAGTCATCACCCGCGGTGGGCCATTGCCTATAAATTCAAGGCGAGACAGGGAACCACCAAATTGTTGAATGTAGAATTTCAGGTTGGAAGAACAGGAGCGGTGACACCGGTGGCCAAACTGGAACCCGTGAGCGTGGGAGGTGTAACCGTTAGCAGTATCTCGGTACACAACGAAGAATACATACGGGAAAAGGATCTGCGCAAAGGCGATACGGTCCTTATTGAAAGAGCCGGTGATGTGATACCACAGATCGTGAAATCACAACCTGAGTTAAGAACCGGCAAGGAAGAGCCGATCATTTTCCCTACCCATTGCCCAGTCTGTGGAAGCAAACTCTCCAAGGAAGAAACAGAAGCCGTATGGCGTTGTATCAATATCGAATGTCCGGCACAGGTATTGGAACGCATCATTCATTTCGTCAGCAAGGACGCAATGGATATCCGCGGGTTTGGCGATGCCAATGTGCGGAAGTTTTCCGACATGGGACTATTAAAAGATATCCCGGGGATCTATACCCTGGATTTTGATAAACTCAAAGGCCAGGAAGGTTTTGGACAAAAGTCAATAGACAACCTGCGCCAGGCAATTGATCATTCCCGTAACCAACCCTTACATCGCCTTATTTACGCCCTGGGTATCCGTTTTGTTGGAGAGACAACAGCCAAGACCCTCGCCAACCGGGTTGAACACCTGCTCGATTTTCAATCGTTCACACAGGAACAGCTGTTGGAACTCGAAGATGTTGGTCCCAAGGTGGCGGGAAGTATTTTCCATTTCTTTCAGAACCCCGATAATATTCAAATGCTTAAACAGCTTGAGGCAGAGGGTTTGCAATTAAAGAATACAAAGAAGGAGGTAACTGCAGGGGGTTCGCTGGAAGGACAGACGTTTTTGCTTACCGGCACCCTCCCCACTCTAAAACGCAGCGAAGCCGAAGCCCTGGTGGAAGAGCATGGAGGTAAATTGGTCAGTGGGGTGAGCAGTAAACTCAACTACCTGATCGTGGGAGAAGATGCCGGTAGTAAATTGGAAAAAGCCAAAAAGATCAATTCCGTAAAAATCATTTCCGAGGCCGAATTCCTACGGTTGATCGGTCGTTAAAACCTAACAAGAATCATATTTGACAATTTCTTTTTTTATTACCTTTCGCATACACGCTGGATAAACATTGCTTGCCAGTTCTAGCTGCATCGCTATTCATCAACCTAAAAATTGATGCGCTATGATCAAAAAAATCACCGGAGAAGCCTGGAAACAATTAAAATTCTCAGGTTGGAACCAGCTCCGAAACAAGTATGCGCTCTCTTCGCATGGCCGAATCGCCAGTTACAAGAAAGATGTATTGGAAGACGGGAAATTGCTCAATGGCTCCTTTACAACGGGCTATCGCACCCTGAACCTTCATCGCCCGGACAGTAAAGGAACCCTGTACATCCACCGGGAAATCGCTAAACTTTTTTTAACTAAGCCAAGTCCCAAACACCGCTATGTGATTCATATCAATCACAACAAGCTGGATAATCAAACCAGGAACCTGAAATGGGCTACCCTGGAAGACATGATCAAACACCAGCAAAAAAGCCCTGCCAAGATCGCGTATAAAAAAGTTCAGGCGAACCGCACCGTTGGACTTAAACTCAAAGCCACCCAGGTAAAAAAGATCAAAGACACCTTGAAAGATCCTAAGCGTCGCGTCACGATCAAACGATTGGCCGAGCAATACGGCATCAGTGAAATGACGATCTATCGGATCAAGAGTGGGGAGAACTGGGGAAGGGTTTGAGTTTTTACTGCAGAGCAGGATGACGGAGGACAGATGACGGAGGACAGATGACAGATGACAGATGACGGATGTTGGATGTTGGGTGTTGGGCTAAGAGCGGAGGTACGCTGTGCGAGACCTCTGGTCTCGCACTTCCAGAAAGCCGCCTCTGGCGGCAATTATAGTTTATTAATAAAAAGAAAAGGCTGTTATTCGAGTCGCCAGAGGCGACGTTCTATAGGTGCGAGACCAGAGGTCTCGCACAGCCACCCTCCGCCCTTCGACTCCCTTCCAACATGCAACATCCAACATCCAACATCCGTCATCCGTCCTCCGTCATCTGTCATCCGTCATCTGTCCTCCCTCCTCCGTCATCCGTCCTCCCTCCTCCCCCTCATTTTCTCCGCGGCGAATACCCGTCCCCCTTTTATATTTGTAAAAAAAGAATGCTCCAGCCCTCTACCCTCAAATTCCTCAAAGACCTTAAGAAAAACAACAATAAACCCTGGTTTGACGCCCACCGACCGGCTTATGAAGCCGCCCGTAAAGATTTTGAAATTTTTGTTCAATCGCTCATCGATGGCATCGTTAAAAAAGATGGTGACCTTTCGGGACTGACGGCCAAAGCCTGTATGTTTCGCATCAACCGCGATGTACGTTTTTCAAAAGATAAATCACCTTACAAATCCAACTTTGGCGCTTTCTTCAATAAAGGAGGAAAGAAGGCAATGACTGCCGGATATTATTTTCACCTCGAGCCTGGTAAGATATTCATTGGTGGTGGTCTCTACATGCCTATGCCACCAGATCTGGCCAAAGTGCGCCAGGAGATAGACTATAATTTGAAAGATTTCAAAAAGATCGTACAAGGTGCCAAATTCAAGAAAGTCTATAAAGACCTTGACCGTTCTGCAGAATATTCATTGACCCGTGTTCCCAAGGGTTATGAGGCCGACAATCCCGCCGCAGAATACCTGAAGTTAAAAAGCTATGTGGCCACCCTTCAAATGAGTGATGCAGATATTACATCGGCAACGGCGAAGAAAAAAGTAATAGATGCCTATGAGGCATTGATGCCATTGGTGAAATTCCTGAATGGGGCTGTTGGGTAGGGGGAGGGATGTTGGAGGACAGATGACGGA
>JANRLV010000085.1:0-10012 GCA_033762195.1 Chitinophagaceae bacterium
GATATCCCATGTGGGCATTTACCTGCAGAACAATAAGTTTGTCCATGCCTCTACTTCCGGAGGCGTTACCATCAGTGATATGTTTGAAGATTATTGGACACGGAAACTGGTGGGTGCCGGCCGCGTGGAAAGGATCAACTCCATGGTTTCAAATTAACCATAGGCCTTCGGCTTTATTCTTTTTTCTTCCAACCCAGTCTTTTCAGGACAGTTCCCATGACCGGTTCCCAATCTGGCGTGAGTTTGAGGATATGTATGGCGGGCAGGTACAACGCGAGAAAAAGTGTGGTGCGCCCAATGATCCATATAACCCCTCTTTCATTGTTTAACAAATAGTAGACAATGATGAAAACAACAGAAGCCGTGAGTAGTGTGTAAACTGTTTTCGGGGTAAAAGGCTGCATGCCAAACTTCCGGTAAAGAAAAAGGAAACGAATAAAGTTGTAGATCGAAAAGGCGATCAGGTTGGCGATTGCCGGCCCAATTACGCCCATCGTTTGTGTCAATTTTACTGACAATGGCAGATTAAGTGCCAATAATAGAATGCCGGTAATGAATTCAAACCGCCAATAGGTTGAAGTGCCAATGATCTGCGAATTGATCCCTGTACCCATATCCATCACCCGCATCAGGCCAATAAAAATAAAAACCGGAAAGGCCTCTTTAAAACCACTTTGAATATGAAAAGTTTCGATGCCATCCATGAAGTTCAACCATAACAGGCAGAACATGGCGGAAGCAAAGATCAGTTGATTGATGCTTGAGCGTTGATAGATACGCTGGATCTTGGCATGGTCTTTTACTTTCCAGGCTTCTGCCAAAGGTCCCACAGAGGCAGAGATGATCGCACGCTGGGGCGCCTGAATCAGACTGCACAGGTATTGTCCCAATGTATAAATCCCCGCTGCCGCCAACCCATTGGGAAGAATCGCGGCGATCACAATCGTATCAAAAACACTGGCTACATTGTATACCAAACCTCCGGTCCAGAAAAACCCAGCCATGGCGATGATCTTTCTTTTGAATTTGAGGGTGACCCGACTGAAGGAGAAGGTGAACCTAAATTCTTTTTTAACCAAAAGAAATACAACAAGGATGAAAGCAATGATCAGAAAGGTAAAGGCATAGAGGTGAACAAATTGATCAAATTCCTTGAGGATTCCCAGAGCTGTTAAGGCAAAAAGGGCGGTAATGAATAAACGGAATAATAACTCCCGAAGAAAATTGGTCATTACCGAATGATGGGTCGCCCACCCGTAGGCCTCTAAAACTGAAAACAGCGTCATGCCAAACCCAAAAGGGAAAAGCCAGTAATAATAGGTGATCACCTGGGGAGAATTAGCATAAGCCTGATTGATCAGGCCTTTGAACAGCAAACCGCCCGCCAAAACCAATAAGAACCCGATCAGGCTGACCGATAATGAAAGGGTCAACTGTTCATCCCGGTTACGGGGTACATGTGAACGGTAATAAGGCCTGAATTTGTAGATATAGGCCGGCATGCCCAGACTCGCCACAGAGAACATGATCTGCCCAATAGCCATAAAGGCACCGGTGAGTCCATATTGCTCCTTGGTAAATCCTCCTTCACGGGTGAAAAGATAGGTGTTGAGAATACCCAGGGCAAATCCCGAATAAACAATAATGGAGGATATGATGCTCTGCCTGCGTATCTCGCTCATGCGGTAAAGATAAAGAACGGCAGGAACACCCGCCATTCAAAGCCGAAGATCAAAGCGCTTTTGTTTTAATATAGAAATTGGGATCAACAGTAAAGCCACCCTCCGGTAAGGTTGTTTCCTGCCACTGTTGGGTCGGTCGTAGCCAAAGACCGATTCCCTGGAGTTTAACATGTAAGTTGAAACCTTCCACACAATCTGCCCATCGGTAGGAGACCCTCTTACCTTCAATTTTGTACTCCAAAATCGGGATCCGGGTGGTATTCAGGTATTGATAAAAGACCCTGGAAAGATCCATGCCCACCTTATCTGAAATGTATTTTTCCACCATCGTACTGGTTACAGTTTGGTGGTAAAATGTTTTATTCAATCCCCGCAGGATCTGCCTGAATTTTTCATCATCATTCACCAACTGGCGAAGGGTATGTACCAGATTACCCCCTTTATAATACATATCGCCGCTCCCTTCCTGGTTGACACCATATGGACCCTTGATTGGGATATCATTCTGAATGAGCGCGCGGGTACCCTGGCAATAGGCATTCCCCGCTTCCTTCCCAAAGTTGAAATCCGTAAACAACGTTTCCGAATAGTTGGTAAATCCTTCGTGCACCCACATATCCGCCAGGTCTTTGGTGGTGATATTATTCCCAAACCACTCATGCCCGGCTTCGTGCACAATGATAAAATCCCATTTTAAACCCCAGCCTGTTTTGGAAAGGTCGTTTCCCCGGTATCCATTCTTAAAATCATTTCCGTAGGCGATCGCGCTTTGATGTTCCATACCAAGATGAGGGGCCTCGACTAACTTAAACCCATCTTCATAAAAAGGGTAGGGGCCAAACCAAAACTCAAAAGCCTTGAGCATGGGCTTAACATCACGACCAAATTGCTCCTTTGCTTTTTCGAGATCATAGTCCAGCACCCAGTAATTGCAATCCAGCGCGCCTTTTTCCCCATCAAATTTTTCGGACCAATTCACATAATGTCCGATGTAGGGAATGATATTATAATTATTGATGGGGCTCTTTACTTCCCAGGTGAATAATTTCTTTCCATTTCCCATGTTCTTTTCATCTTTCTTTCTCCCATTTGCCACGGCAACAAGGGTATCCGGAACCAGCATTTGAAGGGTAGCTCCGTTATCTGGTTCATCACTTTGATGGTCTTTGCATGGATACCATACACTGGCACCCAAACCCTGGCAGGCCACTGTCATCCAGGGACGGCCTTTTTTATCCTTGCTCCATACCCATCCCCCATCCCAGGGCGGGCGACGGGCCGATACGGGCTTACCACTATAATAAACACGTAAGGTTAAGATCTTTGAAGAAGCTTTCAGAGAAGGAGATGGCATTTCCAGAAACCAGGCATTCCCATCCTGTTTGATCCCCTTGATCTTTTTGCCTTCACAAAAGGCGCTATCCAAATGAAGTGGCTGCTGCAGATCGATCTGCATGGACTGGTTCCTGACGGTTTTGGTGACCGCAAACCGGATATCCGTCCAACCAGAGGTGGTCTTGGAATCGTAATCAGGAACTACATAAATGCTGTATTGCTTTACATCCCACCAGTCGCGGCCTGGTCCAATACTGCCCCGAAGGGTATCCTGCCGGGTGAATTTTTTGGAACCATTCAGCGGTTGGGCAAATGAAGAATAAAAGATGACCATCCCGCCAAGGAGTAAAATGATCCGGTGCATGGGACATGTATATTGAAGTGATAAATTATTGCCTTTTAGTAGGCGCGATTTGATAATTTGCATATTTGAAGCACTAATTTAAACCTTCCGGTAACAATGAAGGCCCCGTTTGTAAAATATTCTTTCTGGTTATGGTTGATCTCTGCGATCCTGCAATTCGGGTGTCGCGATCGCAGGATGCATGGATTGAAGATATTTCACTACAATGAAGCCACCGGTATTGCGTCGCTGGACCCTGCTTTTTCCAAGAACCAATCCGTTATGTGGGCCGTTCATCAACTGTACAATCAATTGGTGGAAGTGGATGCCGAATTACAAATAAAGCCATCGTTGGCGGCATCCTGGACCATTGACCCTACGGGTACGGTTTATCAATTCACCCTTCGTCATGATGTTTTTTTTCATGACAATGGTTGCTTTCCCAATGGAAAGGGGCGAAGAATGGTGGCCCGGGATGTAGAATATAGTTTTCGTCGACTCATGGATCCCCGTGTCGCGAGCCCCGGGACCTGGATCTTTAACGGGAAGGTGGATAGCATTCAACCGTTTTTGGCGGTCAACGATTCTGTTTTTCAACTTCGGTTGCTCAAACCTTATAGTCCTATTCTGGGTATCCTGTCGATGCAATATTGTTCGATTGTACCAAGCGAAGCGGTGGAAAAATATGGACCGGATTTCCGTCGTCAGCCAGTGGGAACAGGCCCTTTTCGCTTTGTAGCCTGGGAAGAAGGGTTATCGCTTTTGTTACATCGCCACGACCGGTATTTTGAAACGGATAGCGCCGGGCGCCGCCTGCCTTTGATGGATGGTGTAAAGGTGAGTTTTTATGATAGCAAGGCAACGGAGTTCCTGCTTTTCCGACAGGGAAAATTGGATTTCATCAACGATATCGAGGCATCCTTTCGTGATGAAGTACTGACCAAACGAGGCACCTTAAAACCTGCCTGGGAAGGAAAGATCAACATGCAAAAGCATGCTTACCTCAATACAGAGTACCTGGGGATATTGGTGGATACGCTTAACCCAGTGATGAATGGGTCTTCCTTGCGCATGCAAAAAGTGCGGCAGGCGATCAATTATGGGTTTGACCGGGCAAAAATGGTCTTGTATCTGCGTAATTCGATAGGGACACCTGCTACTTCAGGTTTTGTGCCGGCAGGTATGCCCTCCTTTGATTCCTCCCGGGTGAAAGGTTATACCTACGATCCTCGTTTGGCGAGGCAGCTATTGGTGGAAGCCGGTTTCCCTGGAGGAAAGGGACTTGCACCCATTAAATTACTCACCATTCCGATCTATTCCGATCTGGCATCTTTCATTGCCGGACAATTGGCGGAGATCGGAATCCCGGTGCAGGTGGAGGTTATTCCCAAAGCCTTGTTACTGGAAATGACCGCAACCTCTAGGGCCCCATTTTTCAGGGCAAGCTGGATCGCCGATTACCCGGATGCCGAGAATTATCTTTCTGTTTTTTATTCCAAGAACCCTGCCCCACCCAATTATACCCGGTTTAATGATCCGACATTTGATCGGATCATGGATCAGGCGATGCTTGAAACAAATGATTCGGTACGAAACCGGCTTTACCAGGCTGCCGATCAACGAATCATTGAAATGGCGCCTGTTGTTCCCCTTTGGTACGACCAGGTAATCCACCTCGTTCAGCCCGGAATAAAGGGTTTTGAAGCCAATTCCCTTAATCTATTAGAACTCAGAAAAGCGAGTAAATAATTAATAATCAATGATTATTAATCAATCTGGTATTTCCTTAGTAGAAATACCTTGTACCACAAAAGGGTAGTTTTTATTTTTACTCCATCCTCCAATATCCTCCCTGTATTCGAATATCCAACCATCCTTTGTAAGCCAGTCCAAACGAGTATCCTGTTAAGAACCATTCGTACTAATTGATAACCTAAAAGATGTACTCATGAAAACGAATGGTACCCGTGTAACCTTATTGGGAGGCGTATTCATTTTGCTTCCTTGCCTTTTACTCCTTACTGCTTCTGTAGAAAGGCACGATTCCGCTCAACAAGACCTAAAGCATTTTCCTGAACTCAACCAAACGGGCGAGATCTGGTGTGCCACCGATCATGCATCGGAAGGTATTGTCGTGATTCGTGATTCCAAATCCTGATGAAGACCAAACCCAATCCAGAAAAACCAATCCAGATCCGGAAAAACCTGATACCTTAAAAGATCCATTCCGAAAAACCATCCGATTCCATGAAAAGACCAAAAGGATCCAATGCACCAGAAAAACCAAAGCCAAGATCCAGGGAAAGCCATCGAACTTGTAACCTAAAAAGTGTAAACGCATGATTTGAATGGTACCCAAACACAAAGGCGGGACGCATCCAGATAGAAGAGGAGCCCCGCCTTTTTTTATTTTATAAAGGGATGATTGTCGTTTACCCTTTCTTCTTCAATTTATCCTTGAATACTTTCTCAAATTTCTCCAGCTTGGGCCGGATCACGATCTGGCAATAAGGATTCTTGTTTTTGTTATTCGCATAATATTCCTGATGGTAATCCTCTGCCGCGAAAAAGGCTACGAAGGGTTCAACCGTTGTTACAATCGCCCTGGGGTAGGCACCACTCTTGTCCAATTCGGACTTATAATGTTCTACTTTCTGTTTTTGTTCTTCATTCAGATAAAACACCACACTGCGGTATTGAGGGCCGACATCTGCTCCCTGTCTGTTGAGGGTGGTGGGGTCGTGTACCTGCCAGAATACTTCGAGTAGCTCATCAAAACTGATCGTAGCGGGGTCATATACGATCTCTACACATTCCGCAAAATTGGTTCGCCCTGTACTGACCAGTTCATAAGAGGGCTTCTCCTTTGAATCACCTGAATAACCTGATGTGACGGAAATAACACCGTCCAATTGCTCAAAAACGGCTTCTGTACACCAGAAGCAACCGGTACCAAACAGAGCGGTATCGGTCTTGCCCGTAAAGGCGGGAATCGTATCCTTATTTGTTGTCATAGTCATTTTACTTTGGGACGCCGGCCCTCCCTGACAGGAAAGGGTGAAAAATGCCATCCATAAAAGGAGGAAGCCGGGTATAACAAGATTGGTTTTCATCATTCAATTTACGCAAAATACGCAGGGGGGTGGTTGGTGGATGTTGATTTTTCTGTTTTCAGGTATTATTAACAAAAAGGGGTTATGATTGTTTGATTTTACCACCCGGGCACCAAGACACGAAGGAAAGCAAGGAAAACGCAGCGCCTTTCTTATATGGATTCGCGTCAGTTGGGTTAAATACCCGAAATTTGCAGCGCAAATCAATCAGCATTGAAACTCTTCCCCGAATCGGCATATCAGCAATTGGAGCTGGACAAGGTCAAAGCCTTGTTAACAGAGCATTGCCGAACCGAGTACGCGCGTACCCGGGTGCAGGAATTGCGTATCCATACCCGAAAAGAATACATCGATACCGAGTTAAGGCAAAGCTATGAATTCAAACAGCTTTTGCAGAATGGACTTTATTTTCCCAATGATCAGGTATTGAACCTGGCCCAGGAATTGAAAATGCTCTCGATTCCCGGCGCCGTATTAGGTGCGGAAGATATCATGGATCTTCGTCGCCTGGCAGAGAATATGAAAGGCATCTTTCGTTGGTTTGATGCTGAACGAAGGGCAGCTTATCCTGCCCTCGCCATAGTGATCGAAGGATCTTACTATGAAAAAAACATCATCGCCTACATTGATGAGATATTGGATGAAAGCGGGCAAGTGAAGGATACGGCTTCTCCGGAATTGCGCAGTATTCGGATGAACCTCTACCGGAAACGCAATGAGCTCAGACGGGAGTTTGATAAGATCATCTCCAAACTCAATAAGCAGGGCTATCTCGCCGATATCGAGGAAAGTTTTCTCAACGGCCGCCGGGTGGTGGCTGTTTTTGCCGAGCAAAAAAGACAGGTCAAAGGCATTTTGCACGGAGAAAGTGATAGCCGCCGTACCAGCTTTATTGAACCCGAAGAAACAATAGAATTCAACAACGCCATTTATTCCCTGGAAAATGACGAGCGAAAAGAGGTTTATCGGTTGTTACGTGAACTCACGGCCCGGCTTTCGGCCTATGCTCCGCTGCTAACGGAATATCATCGGATGTCCGGGGAATATGATTTTATCCGGGCCAAGGCACGGTTTGCCCAGGATATACAAGGTGAGTTTCCGGAAGTAACCGACAGCGCGCATGCCCACCTGGTGGAAGCCTATCACCCCTTGCTACTGTTATATAATAAAAAATCAGGCAAACCTACGATTCCCGTTTCCGTCACCCTCGACGAGAAGAATAGGATATTGGTGATCAGCGGGCCCAATGCAGGTGGAAAGACGGTAACCCTGAAAACGGTAGGCCTTTTGCAAATGATGGTGCAAAGTGGGTTATTGGTGCCCGTGCATCCATCCTCCCGATTTGGGATCTTTAAACAATTAATGATCCATATCGGCGATACCCAAAGCCTGGAATTTGAATTGAGCACCTATAGCTCCCACTTGCTCAATATGAAACACTTCATGGAGCAGGCCAATGGCAAGACCCTTTTCTTCATTGATGAATTGGGAAGTGGGAGCGACCCCAATCTCGGTGGAGCATTTGCCGAGGTGATACTATTAGAACTCCTGAAAAAACACTCTTTCGGTATCGTTACCACCCACTACCTTAATCTAAAGGTAATGGCTAACAAGACTGCCGGCATTGTGAATGGCGCCATGGCCTTTAATGAAAAAAGCCTATTGCCCCTGTATAAACTCATCATTGGGAAACCCGGTAGTTCGTACACTTTCTCCATTGCTGAACGGATCGGATTGGATAGAAGACTTATCGATAAAGCCAGAAGCCTCGTTGATGAGGACCATTTTCGATTGGATAAATTGCTCAACCGTACTGAACAGGACCTGCGTGAAGTAGAAAAGAAAGAAAAAGAACTCAACCGCCTGCTCCGCGAGAATGAAAAATTAAAGACCGAGATGCAAGGGGTGATGGACAAGGAGAAGCATCGCCAGCAGGTGGAATTGCTCAAACAGCAGAATAAGATCAGTGAAGACAGGATCACCTACTTAAAGGAGACCGAGCGTAAATTGAAACTGATCATTAACGAATGGAGAAAATCAGATGATAAGAAAAAGGTGATCAAAGACATGGAAGCCCTGCTGTTTAAGAAGAATGAGCAGAAGGTGGTGAGTAAGATGCAGAAAAAACTGGATGCGAAATATGATGAAGTGGCCACCGAGATCAAAGTGGGGGAGAAGGTAAAAATCAAAAAGAATCACCAGGTAGGTGAGGTACTGGAAATAAGAGGTAAACGCGCCGTAGTAAAAATTGGATCCCTGCCGATGCAGGTAGAGATGAAGGAGCTGGTGGTGGTGAAAGAAAGACAGACCAGGATTGACCAGGATTGACCAGGATTAGCAGGATAGATTATATGATTAATTAAAGAATCAATCCTGCTAATCCTCCCATCCTTTAATCCTGGTCAATCCTGGTCAATGGCCCGAGTGAATATAACTCTCCAAATGACTGATCGTATTTTGCTGCATGATGATGGTTTCCTTAACCACGTCGCTCATACTGATGATTCCTGCCAGTTGATTGTGCTCAAATACGGGCAGGTAGCGAATATTTCTTTCCGTCATGATCCGCATACATTCATTCACCAGGTCGGCGGGGCTCACTGGGGGAAGGTCGGCACTCATGATTTCTGACACACGTGTATCGTGTGAATTTTTCCCTTTCAGGATCACTTTTCTGGAATAATCTCTTTCAGTGATGATACCCAGAAATTCACCTCCATCCATGACAAGAACGGAGCCGATATTCTTTTCGGCCATCATTTCCAATGCATCGATCACTTTGGTATCAGGGGGTACAGCTACGGCGGAAACACCTTTCCGTTTTAGGATGTCGGCTACTTTATGCATGGGCAAGCGTTTTGGGTAATGGGAAAATACGAAATTTTGTGATTCGTTGTTAGGATGGAGTAAAAGCCTTGATTCTGTGGGAAATAAGAAGGCGGAGAGAGAGGGATTCGAACCCTCGGTACAGTTGCCCGTACAACGGTTTTCGAGACCGTCCCATTCAACCACTCTGGCATCTCTCCGTAAAGGGCGGCAAAAATAAAGAATTAAGCCCAAATGGAGGGTGAGGGCGGTGCTTACTTTTCTGGTTAAATAGCCTTCAGGAGCAATCCGGTCAGTACGGCCAACCCAATGCTGATCAGGGTGCCGATCAGGAAGTATTCTGTCTTTCTTTCCGGACGGTTTCTTTCATTGAAACGGATAAACCCTTTTGCAGCGATCAATAATCCCATGGCTTCATATTCACCGGCTAATACCATGATCAGGATCAGACATCTTTCCATTATTCCGATCCAGGTACCCGCCTGGGCAAGCGCCTCTGATTGATCCAGATGATCGCGCCAGCTACGGGTAAGCTGACCGACCAAAATGCTGGACGGCCAGGTAAGAAATAAAAAACCTGTGAAGTAAGCCCATAACCGGGTGTCCGTACTCCAGGCTTGCCATTGAATAAGCAGGTCTTCCCATGAATAAAAGGTAAATCCCCAACAGGCCAGTATGACCAAAAGGTGCATCCCCTGGTCAAGCAGGAAGTA
>JANRLV010000086.1:0-4257 GCA_033762195.1 Chitinophagaceae bacterium
AATGTGTGGTTTCGATGGGGGAAATGACTTGTAGATTCTATGATAGGGAAGGTGGGGTAGTGTTGGTGGAGAGGGTGCCGGGGGGAATACAATTAAATTAAATATTAATGCATTGAACTCTCCAACCTCGCCTTCCTCCTCTCCCAATCCCCCATATACTTCCCAAGCATTCTATAAAACCCTTTCCCATGATCCATATACTTTAAATGACACAACTCGTGAACAATTACATAGTCGATGCACTGAACGGGTTTTTGAACAAGAGCCACATTAAATGAAATACTTCCATTCTCCGTACAACTGCCCCACCTGTGTTTCATAGACCGGATTGAAATGCGGTGAGCAGAAAATTTTTCCTTTCGCAAAATATGATGGTGGCGCTCCCAACGTTCCAATATGATCATTTTTGCCTGAGCACGATACCAATTGCTGATAAGTCTTTCCATCTTCTCCGGACCTGGTCTGGTTTTCCCTCGAACCACCAGGCACCTACCCTCAATTCTTATTATCTCAAGAGTATCAGGAATATATTTCAACCGGTATTTGCGCCCCAACAGGTAAAAGGTTTCACCGGGTACATATTCTATCTTCCGAGTTATACGATCTGCCTCAATTGATTTAAACCGCCGAATTTGCCGACTGATCCAGGCGGCTTTCTTCATTATCTTTTCTTCTATTTGCGCTGGTTTGGTTTCATAGGGAGCTACAACCTGTACTTCCGCATTGGGATATACCGAAATACCCAAAGTCTTGCGACTGCTATAAGCCACATTGAACTCAATCCTTGTTGTTCCATACGGTACCTGCCAAATATTCTTCACCATTAGCTATAAACATTTTTAGCCACTTTTATCATCCTACCCATCAGCTCATCCAATTCATCGTAATTCACCGGTACGCCCCATTCCCGGTATTTATTTAGCAAATAGTCCTCCAACGCATTTTGTATCTGCTTTTGTACATCATCATTCCGCTGCCAGTCGCGAATCAAAAAAGAAGAGATGAGGTTCTCCAGATCAAGGCCACATGCCGCAAGCTGCTCATCCGCCGATTTTCCTTCGCTGCCATTTAATTTTTTACCCAACTCCTGTTGTAATATTCCAAACAAAGCACGGGCCTCCGGTTTGCTATGCAAGCTGGATGGAGTGCCCTCCATGTTCCCTTTAACAAATTGGTCCCTGATCTCCATCTGGCTGGCGAGGTACTGAGCCTCTGTTATGCGTTTATTGATAAAGTCTTTGATTACTTCATCAATTTTATCCGAAAATTTCTTGTAATACACAGGGTCCTTTTCCATATTCTCGGATATCGTCTTCTTCATGCTGTGCGCAATGGCATCCGCCTTGGCAGCTTTGGACCCGGTAATCCGCTCCACTTCCTCCTTAAAGGTTTCTTTATTGAATATGTTAATGGGGCCGGCTATCTGATCCATTCCTTCCGCACCTACATAAACATCAAGCAGCTTCCGGATTTTCTTCTCATATTCCTTGTAGTCAATCTTATCAGCATACCGCAAACTCAACGAGTTCCTTAATTCATTATAAAACTTAAGCTCCCGAATAAAATAGTTCATCTTCTCCGTAGTGATCAGATGTTCCGTTTCGATCGAACTTAATGCCAAATCCAAATTCTTGGCAAAGGCAATCAATTTCTCCGCAAATAAATCTCTCCGATCCTGCGGTTGAAGAAACCGCTCCAATTCTTCTTTGTCCTTCTTGTTCTTTACTTCTTTAAAAACATCCAGAAGTTCTCCATGTCGCTGCGGGAGTTTCTTTATCTCATCAATAGGAGATTGTACAGCCCCTTCAATGTCTTCCTGGGCGTAATCGCTCAAGGCAGCGTATTTTGTCAAGGCCAGATCAAGTTCACCCAATACCCCTACATAGTCAATGATATGCCCAAAGTCTTTTCCCTCATAGACACGATTCACCCGCGCAATGGCCTGCAACAGATTATGCTGAATTAAAAATTTAGCGAGGTATAGTGTGGTGCAATTGGGAGCATCAAAACCGGTCAGCAGTTTCCCAACCACGATCAACATTTCCACTTCATCATCTTCATTCTTAAATTTCTCAATGGAAATGCGTTCGTATTCTTCCATGCCCCCGGCATATAGCTTCTCTGTTTTACTCCACCATTTTTTTACCTCTTCACTGGGGTCTTCATCCACTTCATCGTATCCATCCCGTGCATCCGGAGCCGAAATGATTACCCGGGCATTGATTTTGAGTTTTTCGTCTAACTGTTCCTCAAAGTATTTCAGGTATTTTAAGGCCGTAGCTTGAAAAGGTACGGCCAGCATGGCTTTAAAACCCGTATTCTTTAAATGGGTACAGAAGTGTTTGGATACATCGTAGGCAATCTCTTGTACCACCTGCTCCGATCGATAAACCTGGGCGATGGAAGCATATTTTCTTTCCAAATCCTTGGTCTGGTATTCCGGCAGCGATTCGGTCAGGCGGTTGAATTCCTTGTCCAACACAGCTTTGTTCACGGATAACTTAGCATTGCGGCCCTCATACAGCAACGGAACCACGGCCCCATCACGCACCGCCCGGTCAATGGTGTAGGTGGGGTAAATAAACCCGCCGAATTTACTGGCGGTATTCTTTTCTTCATAAGTAAGCGGCGTACCCGTAAAGCCAATATAACAGGCATTGGGCAATACCCGCTTCATTTTGGTGTGCAATTTTTTATATTGGCTCCGATGGCTTTCATCCACCAGCACAAATATCTCGCTCGATTCGTTTCGGCAACCTTGCTTATTCAAGGCGGTATCAAATTTGTTCAGTAGCGCCGTTATAACCTCCACGCCATTGTCCTCAATCAATTCGGCCAAATGAGCGCCATTGCGGGCCTGCACCGGGTGTTTTTGGCAGGCTTCAAATGTGCCGGTTATCTGGCGATCCAAATCTTTACGGTCGGTTACGATAATTACCCGGGGATTGCGAATATCCTTATCCAGTGCCAGACTTTTGGCCAGCATCACCATGGTCAAACTTTTTCCGCTTCCCTGGGTATGCCAAATAACCCCACCCTTCCGCTGACCTTCCTCATTCCTATCCTTCACCCGCTCCATGGTGTTCTTCACCGTAAAATATTGCTGATAGCGGGCTATCTTTTTTACCGGACCATCATACAGTGTGAATTTATACACCAGTTCCATCAGGCGTTCTATCCGGCAAAGGGAGTACAGCATTTTATCCTGCACAGTGGGCAGCCGGTTCTCTGCCCCGCGTTTGGTGCCGGGCAAGGTGGAGGCAAGAATGGCCGCTACTTCGGGTTCTATATCATAAGGCTCCTCCCACACAGCCCATTGTTTGGGTTTGGTGTCAATGGTGGCATACTTCACGGCATTGGGGTGTACGGCCATCAGCAACTGAGCGTAATAAAACAATCGGGGTATGCCGGTTTCCTTACCTTGATTACGAAGAAACTGCGAAATGGCTTCTTCAATCGATTCCTCCTTATCGCGTCTTTTATTCTCAATAACAACCATGGGGATGCCATTGATAAAGAGTACCAAATCGGGGCGGCGGGTTTCGCGGATTCCTTCTACTACGAACTCCTCGGCCACATGAAAAACATTATTTTCTGGTTTTTCCCAATCAATATACCGGATGCTGAAACTCTTGCGATCGCCCTGTATCGTTTCCTCAAAACTCTTGCCCAGGGTAAGTAGATCAAACACCCGCTCGCTGGTGCGTACCAAGCCTTCATCGGCTACATTCTTGAGGGCATGAATGGCCGCATGGATATTTCCCTCCGAAAAGGGGTAGATATTATTTTTATAGGTAAAAGAATTTATTTTCTTTAACCGCTCCAGCAGGATGGTTTCTAAAATCACCTGGCTCTTAAATCCGGAGCGATAGGCCAGGGCCTCATCTTGGCTTAATGGTGTCCAGCCCAGTTTATGAAGCAGAAGCAGGGCGGGGTTTTGAGAATCGTGCTTTTCAGTATAACTCATAACGATGCATTTTACGCGCGTGGGTTAATGGTGGTTTTTTAGTCAGGATCTACTTTGACTCGCTTTTTGCCGGTGAGGAGTTGTTGCATGAGGCCGGATTTTTGAGTTTTCATAGACTCAACTTGAAAACTTAGTAAAAATATTTCATCCTCAACCTTTGAAATTAACTCTGCAATTGCATTTTGCTCTTTTATGTCATGAGGGACGTATAGTTCAAGCTCCATTAGCCCTGCCTTAGAAAGATTAAATCTTGTGGAACCTTGAGCTAGCTTAGTAATTTCCTGTCGCAT
>JANRLV010000087.1:0-4057 GCA_033762195.1 Chitinophagaceae bacterium
GTCCATCAGGGCGGCGGCGTTGAAGTGGCGGTAGTGGTGTTGAATAAAGTTAGAAACAGGTCCTTTTTGCATGGCGCGAAATTAGTGATTTTTTATGGTGGAGATTGGGGGTTGGATGTTGGATGACGGATGACGGATGACAGATGACTGAGTCATAGTCCCGAAGCATCAGAAGGAAGTCGGGGGTCAGAAGACCGAAATCCGGCTCTCTTTCCTCGGTCATCTGTCATCCAACATCCAACATCTAACATCCAACATCCGTCATCTGTCATCCAACCTAGGACAAATGCAAATCCTTCCGAATGATCTCCGCCTCGCGGGCCGGCTTCATTGCCAGTAATAAAATAGAAAGCACCAGCATCTTCAATCCATTATCCCGCAGAATAAATTCGCTTTTGTCCATCACGATATCCGCCACCCAGAAAATCCCCAGTGCGATCACTCCCAGCCAGAGCCGGCGCATCGGTTTTCGGTTAGAAGCGGTGCCCAATACAATGAGTATAATGCCGGTGATGAGGTACATGGCCAATGATAGGTTGTCCAGTCCTTCCGACATAAAATAGAAGAGTATGCCACCGGCAAGAATAGAAGCACCGGAAAAGACCAGGGCGGATCTGGTCTTTTCCAATCTTCTTTGTAATCCTTTTACCTCTTTTTCCCGGTAAACATCTGAATAGTCCTTTGATTCATTTTTCATAAGCAAGGAAACAGGTGATCCAATGGTGTTACGCTCTTATTTTGTCAGGGGTATATCCCTTTTGAGCATTTCATCGCGGTTGGCCATTTCCCAGGCGGTGAAAAAGACCAGGCGTGCTCTTTTTTCCATCAGCGGGTAATTGATCTTGTCGGGGGTATCGCCGGGTTGGTGATAATCCTTGTGCACTCCGTTGAAATAGAAAATGATGGGGATTCCTTTTTCCGCAAAATTGTAATGATCGCTGCGGTAATAGAAGCGGTTGGGATCTTTGGGATCATTGTATTTGCGGTCGAGCGTGAGTTTGGTATAGGTTTTATTGACCATATCCGTGATCGGCGTAAGGTCGCTGCTTAACTTGTCATCACCAATGATATAAACGTAGTTGGCGGAATCATCTACTTTCTGATATTCCGATCCAACACGACCGATCATATCGATGTTCAGGTTAACGGTTGTTTTTTCGAGTGGATAAATGGGGTTATCGGCATAGTGAGCGGAACCCCACAGGCCATGTTCTTCCCCGCTAACGGTCATAAACAGGATGCTCCGGCGAGGGCCTTTTCCTTCTGCTTTGGCTTTGGCAAAAGCTTCGGCCATTTCAATTACGCTTACGGTACCACTTCCATCGTCATCCGCGCCGTAGTAGATATTGCCATTGCGCATGCCTACGTGATCGTAGTGTGCGGTGACAATTACCCATTCGTCTTTTTTATCCGTGCCTTCCACTACACCCAGGATATTCGCAGCAGAGCCGGTGGTGGTGGTTTTGGCATAACCCAGGTTCACATTCGCTTTGTATATTTTGGCGGAGGGGACATTTGTCTTGGCATTTGTCAGGATTTTTTCTCCATCCGGTCCCATCAGCGCGGCGGCTACGGTCTCCGATACCGTGAAAACAGGAGGCATCACCGAAGCCGAATACCCTCTGATATTCCAGCCACCTTGACCCGCACCGGCACGACGTGGGAAGTTACCACCCACGATGATCACTGCGGCAGCGGCTTTCTTTTGGGCGCTTACGGTTTTGCCAAACCAGCTGGCCGGGGAGCGCATGCCTTGTTGGGCGGGTTTGTATCCTTCCGGCGTACCATCCAGTACTACCACCAGTTTGCCTGTAACATCCAGGTCTTTATAATCATTACGTTGCTCATCCACGATACCATAGCCGGCAAACACAAATTCAGAGAAGGCCATGCCCATGGTATAGTTCGAGCTTTGGGCCATATAATCTTTCAGTGATTCAAAGCTCATTCCGTTTACAACCAGTTGGCTGGAGAGTACCGAATCACGAAACAGTGGATAATACTGGCGATAGCCCCCGTTGTTGCCGGGTAGCAGGCCAAAGTTTTTAAAATTCGTTTCGATATAATCACCTGCTTTTTCCAGGCCCGGGGATGGGGTATCCCTTCCTTCGTTTTCGGCACTGGCTACGATAAAGAGGCGGGTTTTCAGGTCATCGGCCGTGATCGTCTTGGCGTATTTCTCGGCTGTTTTGTTCTTTTTCTGCGCCATGGCCATTACAGGCAAGGCAAGGATGGCAAGCAAGAGGAGTTTCTTCATTTAATTGTGTTTGTTGTCAGGGATTGGCAAAAATAAAGGTTTTCCCGTCCCCCTTCGTGCCCTTTCTTCGTGCCCTTTGTGCCCCCTTTGTGTCCTTCGTGCCCTCCTACGCCAGACCTGCGTAGGAGGGCACGAAGGGCACAAAGGGTGCACGAAGGACACAAAGGGAGCATCCCGGATTCTTAAGAAGTGCCGCGGAAATTAAAGCAAGCGCACTACCTCCCAAAAATTAAAGAAAGAGCAGGATTAAGTAGAATCACTTAGGCGGGATTTTTTGTTATATTCTGGAATATTTCTATTTTGGAGGGAACCTTATCCGATTCCTACCAAAGGACCACTCCGTCTGGAAGACTTTTATTCCGATTTTTTAAGCATTTGATTTGTGATTAAAGAGCATAACGCGGGCTGTGCTTTATTCTATTTCAATTTTCATTGCATAGGCCGATTGCTGCTATAGGAAATTCAAAATGGAAAGTGGTAATCCAGGGAGGATTAAGGGGATTTGATCTTTATCGATTTTAGATAAAAGCACAAATAATATCGTTCCTTGCGAGCATTTTTAGCACCCTAATTTATTAAACCTTATGGCAGAAAATTTACAAACCGTGGTTGAGCAAATTGAACTTGACAATGAATTTGATTCGGAAGAACTTGAAGACTTGTCTGACAAACGAAAAATCTATACAGAACAAGGCGACCTTGAAATCTCATCGTTGTTGGGCAAATTTCAACGAGGGCGACTTAATATTCAACCCGAATATCAGCGTCAATTTGTTTGGGACAAAGTAAAATCAAGCAGATTAATTGAATCAGCTTTGCTTGACATCCCTTTACCTGTTGTTTACCTTTCTGAAGAACAAGACGGGAAAGAAAATGTTATTGACGGGCAACAACGCCTTACGTCGTTTTTTTCATACATTAACGGAAAGTTGCCAGACGGTTCTGATTTCAAACTTTCTGGCTTGAAAGTTTTCAGAGAACTTAATGGAAAAAAATTTTGCGAACTTTCAGAGGAACTTCAAGATAAAATAAGCTACTATAAACTTAGAACAATCAAATTCAAAAAAGAATCGGATAACGATTTACAATTTGAAATATTTGCACGGCTTAACACAGGTTCGGTACCTCTTAATGACCAAGAATTACGCAATTGCGTTTTTAGAGGCAAATTCAATAATCTTTTAAAGGAGTTGGCAGACGATGTAGATTTTAGGCACATATTAGGGTTGACAGTTCCCGACAAGCGAATGAAAGACAGAGAACTTGTTTTGAGATTCGCTTCGTTCCATTTCAACACATATTTAAACTATAAAGCACCGATTAAAAATTTCCTGAACCATACAATGGAAAAGTATCAGGACATTTCCAATGCGGACGAGCAAAATCTTAGAATAGCATTTAAAAACACTGTGCAAATAATTAGAACCCTATTAGATAAAAATGCTTTCAAAAGATTCTATCGTGGCGATGAGAAAAATAAAAACGGCAAGTGGGAAACACAAAAATTCAATGTTTCTCTCTTTGACATTCTGATGTACTCCTTTGCAAGGGAAGACAAAAATAATGTTCACCAAAATTTAGACAGAATTCGCGAAGCACTTATAGATTTAATGACAACTGACCAAGGTTTTATTGATTCAATTGAACTTTCTACAAGTAGCGTAAAAGCAGTGACTTACCGTTTTGACAAATGGAGAATGACACTACAAACTATATTAGGAATAGGTGTAAAAGAACACAGGTGTTTTACTTATAAATTAAAACAGGAGCTATTTGACGCCGACGACACTTGTGTCTTAT
>JANRLV010000088.1:0-35497 GCA_033762195.1 Chitinophagaceae bacterium
GCGGATGCCGAAACAGCGGGAGTAGTGGTATAATCGGTGCCATATACAGCCCCTTGTTCGGTTACCTGAATCGTTACCGGGATATCTGTATTGGTGGAACGCTCCAATTTTAGCTTGACCGTAACACTATTCTCCTGCTCGGTTATTCCAATGGTGGCTGATTCAAAATTCACTAAGTTATCAGGCAGCACGGCATCGCGTTTGCGACAAGCGTTCAGAAGCAACACGATCGAAAGTGATGTAAATAGCAGCGTTTTCGTATTCATTGAATTATTGATTATGAATTATAAATTGTTATCGTTGGCCAAAGGCCAATAGCTATGAGCCTTTAGTTCTTCGCCCAATCAAATACCAGTCCTACAAACCCCGATCTTCCGGTACCAATGCTGCGGGTGCCGTTGGCAGCATGTACGCCATTGCCAACTACTGAATTTCGTATCCTGTCTACATTAAAAAGATTGCGGACACCTGCCTGCAGGGATAGTACCTTGAACAAGGATTTGGTCAGGGTGATATCCGCCCAATGGTATCCTTTGAGTGAGGTCAGCAGAACATCTGCGCCACTTAAAATGTAAGAAGGGCGTTTACCGGTGTATTTATAAAAAACATTCAGGTCAAGTCCGGGTTTAACCCATTTGTACCCAACCGAGGCATTTACTTCGGCCGACCACTGTAACTCCGGAAGGGCCTTATCGGTTTCAGAAAGATCATTAAAGAAACCTGTATAGGAAGCTCCGGCAGAAATGGATACATTCTTATACTTGGCAACGGAGGAAAGATTGAATCCGGCGGTTCGGCTATCTGATACATTTGTCAATTCAAAAATATTCGGGTCATTGGCCGACATGGCATAATCGATCAGGTTTCTTACACTATTGTAAAATCCACCGATGACCGTGGTATAGGCCACTTTTCCTTTCTCCATTTTTTTCCAGCTAAGAGAGCCGGTAAAACTGTGTGATGTTTCAGCCTTCAGGTCGGGGTTACCCACGATCTGGTGATTGGCATCAAAGAAATTAAAGTATAATTCACGAAGGGACGGAGACCGGAAACCCCGTGCATAGGAAATACGCAGATCAAGGTCTTTACCCAGGGCAAATTTGGTATTGATCGAAGGGATCAGCGGAGGGGCATTATATACCGAGTTTTTGATAAACCGTAATCCGGGACGGATATTGATCTTTTTATTGGGGGTGTATTCGGAGGTAAGAAAAAAGGCATAGTCATTTACCTTATTGGTTCCTTCATTCAGCCGTTCCCCGGAGCCTGATTCCATATTTATATCAAATCCGGGTTGAACAGACCATTGCTCGGATAACCTGACCAAGGCAGTTCCGCGGGTGCTAAACCCGGTGAAGTCGATCACACTTTGTGTTCCCGCCGCTGTGTTTAAACGAACGGCACCCGTTTTTTGACTGACGGTGGTAGAAAATACCTGACGGCTATAATCGGTAAAGCTGGATTGCAATTGGAAGGAAAGACCACTGTTTACAAAATAACTTCCCTGTAATTGGTGCATGAGGCGTTGGGAAAGATATTCCTGATCCAGGGCCAGGGTATCTCCTGATGAACTTTGATAATAATCAAAATTGCCAGGGTTGGTAATGATCTCATCCAACCCATCGATCCGGTACCGAAGGTTCAGGCCATTTTTATTCCAGCCGATATACCCTGATCCAAGAATCTGATCTTTTTTGTGCCAAACAAGTTCCCGGCCAATAGCAGTGTCCTTCCATCCTCCAAAATAATTTCGGCCCAGCTGGCCACCCAGGTCCCAGTTACGATACCGATAGCTAATCCCGACCGATTGATTATGGATCCCTTGTTGAATGCCATACTCCCTGCCTACCGATTCTTCATGCAGCCGGGCATTGACAGAAAAGCGGCCAGGTCCTGATTTCTTTGTAATGATATTGATCACACCCGCCAGTGCGTCGGCACCATAGATCACTGACATAGGCCCTTCCACGATCTCAATACGCTCGATGGTATTGATATCGATCTGGTTGATGTTGATCTCATTTGAGGTGCCTTGCCGTCCGATCAGGGGGAGGCCATCGATCAGAATTTTTACATTCTGTCCGGTCAATCCCATCATCGTGATATTTGACCCGCCAGTTGCCACATCCTGATTAAAGCGGATATTCAATTCACTCATCAGCACATCCTGTAAACGGGTAGCGCCTTGTTTGATGATTCTTTCTTTGGAAATGGTACGAACCTGATAAACAGAATTCTTTACTGTTTGTGGGCGATACTGCCCGGTGATGATCACTTCCTCAAGTTGTTTGGTCTTTGTACTGTCTTCCTGCGCCAAACCTTGCACAAAAAAAGAAAGGCCAACTGCGCATAGGGGTAAACGTTTCATAGTTTTCATTTGCGGGAGCAAAGTTTCATTGCGCAAAATGAAGTTTTATCATACGACTGTCAATATAAGAGAGCGAGATATCGTTTTACAATTAAATGACAGCAAGCCTGCAAGAGTCATTAGTTCAATTGATTTAAATCATGCTAAAGCTCGCGCACCCTTGCGTCTTAGCGGTATGATTTAACCGTTAAGGCGCAAGGGTGCAAGAGCGCGTTTAGCTTAAATGTTTAAAGTTTGGCAGCCAGAGAAAGAAAAAGTGTTCGACCATCTGCCGGCAATAATCCTGGTCCGGGATATCCACCGGCACGACGTGTGAAATAAGAGGTGTTGGCCAGGTTGTTGATGCCGCCCTTAACACTTATGGCTGGATTGACCTTATAGGTAAAGGACAGATCTGCTACGGAGTAGGCAGGGATAAGTCCGGTATTCCCATTTGCCGAAGGTGCTTCCGTATTATTGGCATCGCTGAATGTTTCGCTGGAATAGCTCCACTGCAGGGTGGTAGAAAATGATTTCCATCCAAAGGTCATTCCACTGCGAAGAATATGTTCAGGGGCATTCTCCACCTTCTTACCTTTTGTATTGGCATCCTTATGGTCGTTATCGTAACGGGCATTTGTATGCCCGTAAGAGGCAAACAGTATAAGGTCTGTCTTCCCTTTTACCCATGCCCGAAGCGGATTGAATTCAATATAGGACTCTATTCCTTTGCTGGTACTATTCCCCACATTGGTGATCAAGCGGTAGGAAGGAGATCCTGAAACGGTAACTGTACCGATCCGGTTGTTGTACTGCAGGAAAAACAAGCTGACATCAAACTGAAGGAAATCTTTATACTTGCCACGGTACCCCAGGTCTGCATTGTACCCTTTTGCATCTTTCAGGTTGGGATCCACTACATCCGTGGTAGGAGGTGCCTGAAGATTGGCGAATTGAATGGGGCGGTAGGCTTGAGAGATATTGCCATAGATTTCCATTTGGTTGCCCACATGCCATTCAGCGCCTATACCTCCTAATAAAAACGTCCGGCCCCGGGTTATTGATTGCAAAAGAATGGGATCGCCTAAATTATTGAACCCTGTCCTTCCACTGGCTTCACCTTCCAACCACTCCAACCGCATTCCAGGTATGATCAATAAATGATCGGTGACACGAAAAATATTCTCGGCAAATGCAGCCGCGTTGGACGATTGAAAATTGATATCCCCTGGATATTCCCCCTCAATGACCATACTGTAGGCTGTTCCATTTGACCCTTTCCCATTAGAGAGACGATGCGTTGTTCCGGTATATAAACGGATGCCCGTGGAAAAGGTATTTTCCCATTTCCCCAATTTATAATCCGTAATAAACCGGCTTTCCAATCCGTAGTTACGGTAATGGTCCACCTGCGCTGTCCGGTTATTGTATTGTAAAGTAGCTGGATTAATACTATCCGCTACCGTTATGGTTTGCAGAAAGCCGATACTGCTTCGGTCGCCAATGGTGGCAAACAGTTTTGTATTCCAACGAGTATCTTCATTGATCGTATAGTTCAGGATCAGTGCCGGCGTGGTCCACTGAATATCAAACCAGTTCCGGTGACGGAAACTTTGCCGGGGGTCTTGTTTGAATTGTTCATCGGTCAATCCACCGGGTTGCTGGCTTCGAATTTGTGAGTGCATTATTTCGGCTGATAAAGTCAATCGTTGAGCCAGCTTGTAGGTATAGGTCCCGTAAACTGCATTGGTATAAAAACGACTGTTGTTTCTCCACCCATTCCCATTCCGGTGATCAAAGAAAGCATAGTAATGCGAACGCCCATTCTTCCCGCCTATCGCATTATAGGTATTAAATAGGTTATTACTTGCCACCGTTTGTTGTGTTTCCACCACAAACTTTTGATCTATTTCACTCCCATTGCGCAGGATATAATTCACGAGGCCGCCAAATTGGGGCCCGTACTGCAAGGCGCCATGGCCTCGTACCACTTCAATGCGTTGAACCGCCTGCAATTGGGGGTTGTAATAGGCTTCAGGATAACCAAATGGATCAGCCGCGATGTCATACCCATTCTGGCGAATATTGAATTCCCAGCTTCGATTGGGGCTTAACCCCCGTGCGGCGATCCCGATCTGGATACCACTTGGGTCACTTTCCCAAACATGGATCCCTGGAACTTTGGCCAAAACCTGCCGCATGGTATTTGAAACAACATTTCCCTGCACGTTATCCAATACGATCAACGCACTCTTCTTTCCGGCATAAATATTTGTGCCTACGATCTCTGGCATTAGTTGGAAATCACTACGGCTGTACCGGCCCACCACGGTAATATCGGGCAGGTTCTTGGTTACCGGATGGGTAGAATCATCGGTAAAAGGTCGCTGTGAGAGGCCAATGACAGCATTCATAAGGGCGAGAACTAAAAAGAGCAAACTCCTCCTTTCAAACATACAATTGATTTTTGTGCCGCAAAATTCAGCTATCTCTTCGCGTTAGGTTTTCGCAAAAAGAAAAAAGCTTTACGCAATGCGAAAAAGCAATCCATTTTACCAATTGGGGAGATCTTACCGGATCAGCAATTCACAGGGTTTAAGGCCTGTGTGCTTCTTGAAGGCAGTTGAAAAGTGGGAGATCGACGAATATCCCAGAAGCAATGACACTTCTGTGACGCTAAGCCCTTTTTCATATAAAAGGTATTTTGCATGTTCCATGCGCTGGCTTTGATAAAAATCAAAGATGGTGGTGCCGAACATCTCTTTGAAGCCTTTTTTAAGGTAACATTCATTGATGGCCACTTTCCGGCTGAGTTCTTTGATGGTGATGGGCTCACCGATATGCTCAAGCAGAATTTCGCGTGACCGCATGATCTTTTCCCGATCCAGTTCGTTCGCCAGGAATTTACAGGTGATATTTTCCACCTGTTTATCGCCCAGCATACAATCAAGGCTATAGAGCAGAAGCATCTGCGTTTGTGCGTTGATATAAATATTCGCTAAAGTATCCGAGTAAGTATGATTGAGCAGCCCTTCCAGCACCATTCTTGTTTTGCCACAAAGAGGAAGGGTTTTGGAAAAAGAGGAGTTGTGTTTAAACGCCATCACTTCGTCACCCAGATTGGAATCAGAGCGGCGGGGTTTTACAAACTGGGTCAGTTGGGCGGGGGTGAAATGAAAACTCAACACATCCACACTATCCACTTTTTCCATACAGTGGCGGGAGGCGGCGTATTGACACATGTCACATTCCGTTTCTTTTTTGCGGCAATAGACATTACCCGAAACACAGAATCGCAGTTCCAGGTAGCTCTTTTCCATGGCGTTCTTTTCGTAGTGATACACCAGCATACCCGTATCCTCTACACTCCATTGAGATTGACGATGATATCTTTTAATGGTGTATTGTACCGACCCGGGGATCTGTTGTTCGCGTTCCTGTAACAGAACCATTTGATCCTGGATCAGGTTATTACGATAGGCGAGAGCGAGTATGTCCTGTGGTTGGTGCATGTGAGTGGGCAAAGGTACGAAATTGTGGGGGATGGATGTTGGATGGTGGATGACAGATGACAGATGACGGATGAGGGATGAGGGTTGGTGGTTGGTGGTTATAAGGTATTAAGTTCTAGGTTTTTGAATCACCAAAACCTAAAAAGAAACACCTATAACCAACATCCAACATCCACCATCCAACATCTGTCATCCGTCATCTGTCATCAGTCATCCAACATCCGTCCTCCGTCATCTGTCATCCAAAACCCTAATTGCCAATTATTTGCAAAAAAACTTCGCTATTATTCATTAAAAATTAACTTTGTCCGTCCTTTGAAAATCAAGCGCTAACAAATGATTCATCCTCATACTTATATTCACCCTAATGCCCGTTTGGCTACGAATGTCAAAGTGGATCCTTTTACAGTCATCCACCAGGACGTAGAGATCGGGGATGGTACCTGGATAGGTTCCAATGTAACCATCATGGAAGGGGCACGGATCGGCAAAAACTGTCGGATCTTTCCGGGTGCGGTAATCGCCGCTATTCCGCAAGACCTCAAATACCAGGGTGAGTATTCCCAGGTGGTAATCGGGGATAATACTACGATCCGGGAATTTGTTACGGTTAACCGGGGTACAGAACACAGGGAAAAAACAATGATCGGCAGCAACTGTCTGATCATGGCCTATTGCCATCTTGCACATGACTGTCTGGTGGGCAATCACTGTATCATGAGTAACAACACGCAGGTAGCAGGACACGTAACGATCGGTGATTGGGCCATTATTGGTGGGATGTGTGCCGTTCACCAGTTTGTCAATATCGGCCAACATTCCTTTTTAAGTGGTGGTTCACTGGTGGGCAAGGACGTTCCCCCTTATATCAAAGCTGCCAGAAACCCACTGTCTTATGCCGGGGTCAATTCAATCGGTTTAAAAAGAAGAGGGTTTACCGTTGAAAGGATCAACCACATTCTCGATATCTACCGCATTATTTATAATAAAGGGATGAATACCACCCAGGCCGTGGAATTCCTGGAGGAAGAATTTGATGTGAGCGATGAACGTGACGAGATTGTTCAGTTCATCCGCACTTCCCAACGTGGTATCATCAAACGTTTCTCCAAAACCAACGGCGATGAAAGTATCGTTGACTGACGCAGGGAAACGGTATAACCGCGATTGGATCTTTCGCCACCTCCATTACACATTTGAACAAGGGAAAAGTTACGCCATCACCGGGCCCAATGGCTCCGGGAAAAGTACCTTGCTGCAGGTGATCAGCGGGGCGGTAGACGTGAATGAAGGAAGAATTAGTTGGTCCGAAGACGGAAGTCCGGGGTCCGGGGTTCGGAGAGAAACCTCCGACCTCCGACCTTCGACTCCGGACTCCCGACTTCCAACTCCCAACCCCCGACCTCCGACCCCCGACCTCATCTCCATCGCTGCCCCCTACCTCGAAGTCATTGAAGAAATGACCGCCCTGGAATTTCTCACTTTTCACCAGGTTTTCAAACCCTTTGTCAAAGACATTACGATTCCTGAAATACTGAAACGGGTAGGTTTGGAAAAAGCGGCCGATAAACAGATCCGTTTTTATTCCAGCGGAATGAAACAACGCATCAAACTGGCCCAGGCTTTCTACTCGGATGTACCCATTTTATTATTGGATGAACCTTGTACCAACCTCGATGCCGGGGGGATCAGTCTATATCAACAACTGATCGCGGAATTAACCAGTGACAGATTGGTTGTGGTAAGTAGTAATGATGAAGTGGAATTTGGGTTTTGTTCGGAACGGCTGGATATTCTGAACTACAAATTATAATACACCACAGAGACACAGAGGCGCAGAGATCTCTGATAGCTAATGAATTCATTTGTGTTCTTAAATATGACTAAACCCAATAGAATCCACGGAGTAATAAATAATTGGAATTTTTTATCACCTGTACATTTATCTCTGTGTCTCTGTGGTTGAGCCTACCGCTGACTCGCGATCAAAAGATTCAGATCTGTAAACTTGATCCCAAAACGCTCACTCAAATGGAAATTGGTGAGATGGCCTTTGAAGAGATAGATCCCGCTGCGAAGATGCACCTGGTGCCAGATCAATTTTTCAAATCCTCCCTCTTCTCCGGCTTCCATGAATAAGGGCATCAACACATTGCTGATGGCCTGGGAGGCTGTTCGGGAAAAGCCAGAAGGAATATTCGGCACACAATAATGAATGACCCCATATTTCAGGAAAACGGGATGGCCATGACTGGTGATTTCAGAAGTTTCAAAACAACCACCCCGGTCGATGCTCACATCAATGATGACGCTACCCGGGCGCATATTGCTTACCATTTCTTCGGTGACCACCATGGGGGTGCGGCCTGTTTCACTGGCCAGGGCACCCACGGCAACTTCGCAGGTCTTGAGTTGCTTGGCCAGCATGCGTGGTTCGATAACCGAGGTCCAAAGCCGGTGGCCAACATTATTCTGAAGACGTTTCAACCGATATACACTGTTATCAAACACCTTGACCGAGGCGCCTAATGCCAGGGCAGCCCGCGCGGCGTATTCGCCTACGATCCCTGCCCCTATAATAATGACCTTGGTTGGAGCGATACCCGAGATACCACCCAATAATACCCCTTTGCCGTGGTTTGCTGAGCTCAGGTACTGACCCGCGATCAGCATCACCGCACTTCCCGCAATCTCACTCATACTCCGCACAATGGGGTATGTACCGCTATCGTCTTTTAAATTTTCAAAGGAAATACCGGTGATCCGTTTCTCCATCATTTTCTCCAGCAGATCGGCCTTCAATACGGAAAGATGGATCGGGGAAATGATCACCTGATTGAGTTGAAGAAGAGGCAGGTCCTCTTCGATCACGGGTGCACTTTTCACCAGGATTGGCGCCTTGAAAACCTCGGCCCGCTCATAAACGATCCGCGCACCGGCCTCACTATAATCTTTATCGCGGAAATGCGAAGCTTCACCGGCATTATGTTCGATCATGACCTCATGACCATTGCTGACCAATACGCTGACCGCGTCGGGGGTCAGAGCGATACGGTTCTCCTGAAAAGCGATCTCCTTAGGGATACCGATATGCATGGAAGCCCCTTTGGGCTTTATGTCCAGGGTTTCCTCCAGGGTTTCATAACTGAAGGAGGTACTGATCCGGGGTTTTTGCTGGCTCATGTTGGTTAAGGTCCCGTTGGATTGGCGGATGATAAAAATAATCAATTCCCGGCTATACGCAGCTTTCTGGCCCGGGTGTTTACCACCTCCAGGAAAAGATGGAGGGTCTCGGGCGGAAATAGACCCGGCGCCCGGTCCGGCCACTCCACCAAACAGGTAGAACCACTGTAAAGGCAATCCTCCACACCTGCCTGAATGGCCTCCTCCTCATCTTTTAACCGGTATAGATCGATATGGAAAACAGGCCCTCCCTCCCAATCATATTCATTGATGATGGAAAATGTTGGGCTGCTGACCACCTCGCGTATTCCAATCACCTCCCCCAGCGCATGCACGAGGGTTGTTTTCCCGGCTCCCATTTCGCCATGCAGCGCCACCACTTTCCCCCTGATCAGGGGCAAAAGCCGGGTCGCTACCGAACCGATCTCTTCTAATTCAAAAAGGATCTCCATCTTGCAAAAATATATTTTTGTAATTGCAACCTTGTGTAGAAGATAGGGTTACCATGAATTGGCAAACGGGTTGAAATAGCTTAAATTTGCAACAGAAAATGCAACAATGACCAGGATGTTGGGGATTTTAAGATTTACAGGATTATTAAATCCGGTAAATCCAATGAATCCAATCCATTAATCCTAAAATCATATAAATCATGGTAGAGGAATGGAAAGTAGAAGGGATGGATTGCAATACCTGTGCGATCAACATTCACAAGTATCTGGAAAAGCAGGGCATGAAGAATGTAAAGGTCAATTTTGCCACGGGTGATGTGATCTTTGAAGCGGAGGAGGGTTATTCCCGCGAGAAGATCTCCAGTGGTATCACCGATTTGGGTTATTCGGTAGCGGACAGATTGGAACCCGTAGCTGAAACAAAAAAGAAGCTTTTTCTTTCTTCCCACCTACAACGGTTTTGGTTTTGCCTGCCGTTTACGGCCATATTGATGCTCCACATGATACCGGGGCTCCATATTCACTGGCTCATTAACCCATGGGTACAGCTCTCCCTGAGCCTTCCTGTTTATCTCGTGGGGATGAGCTATTTTGGAAAAAGCGCCTATAAGAGCCTTCGCAATGGCATGCCCAATATGAATGTGCTGATCACGATGGGTTCAAGTGCTGCCTTTGTTTACAGTTTATATGGTACACTGACCGGGCAGGCCGAGCAGTATATGTTCTACGAAACGGCTGCTACCATAATCACCCTGGTATTTCTTGGTAATTATCTGGAAGATGCCTCGATCGCTTCCACTCAGCGTGAATTGAACAAACTGGCCAAATCGCAAAAGGTGATGGCGAATATGATCGCCTTTGATGACCAGCACCAGGAACAGATCTTCCCGGTGGAAAATACCGCTTTGCGTGTCGGCGATCTGATCCTGATAAAAAACGGAGAACAGGTGCCCATTGACTGTAAGATATTGAGTGGGGAAGCGCATGCCAATGAAGCGATCATCACCGGGGAAAGCACCCCGGTACATAAATTCAAGAAAGACACCCTGATTGGCGGAAGCTATCTGACGGATGGCACTGTAAAGGCACAGGTTACCGCTATTGGGCAGGACACCGTACTATCAGGCATTATCAATATGGTCAGGAAAGCGCAGGGAGAGAAACCACCTGTGCAAAAACTGGCCGATAAGATCAGTGCCATATTTATTCCCACGGTACTGGTGATCGCGATGGCAACCTTGATCGTTAACTGGATCATCCTCCAGGAATTTACACCGGCCCTGATGCGGAGTATCGCCGTGATGGTGATCGCCTGTCCGTGTGCCATGGGGCTTGCCACGCCTGCTGCCATTGCGGTAGGAATGGGCCGTGCGGCTAAGAACGGTATCCTTTTTCGCAATGCCACGAGTCTTGAAACCTTTCGCGAGATCAAACAAGTGGTCTTTGATAAAACAGGCACCCTGACCACCGGTAAATTCAAAATTTCCGGGTTTCATTCGACTATGGAGGAAAAGGAATTTCAAAAGCTGGTTTACTCCCTTGAGAAATTCTCCAACCACCCCATTGCCAAATCCATTACAGAAAGTTGGAATTCTGCTGGCCCGATCAATTGGGCAAAGATCGAAGAGGTAAAAGGGTATGGAATGAAGGCCACAGACAAAGAAGGTAAAGTATATTGGGCGGGTTCCTACAAAGTGTTGCCAGCCGGGCAGGAACCAGGTGAACACAATGTATTCATCACCCGCGACAATGAATTGATTGGTTGGGTCGATGTGGAAGATGAAGTAAGACCGGAGGCCAAAGAAGTAATACAATTTTTCGAAAGAAAAAATATTCCTACCATCCTATTAAGCGGAGATAAAAAAGAGAAATGTGAAGCGCTGGCCAAACAACTTGGCATTAAGACCGTGATCGCCGAACAAACGCCGCAGCAGAAACTGGATAAGATCGAGGCATTGAATGCAGCGATCCCTACAGCCATGATTGGGGATGGTATCAATGATGCACCGGCGCTGGCCAAAGCTACCATCGGTGTATCATTGAGTGAAGCTTCGCAAATAGCCGTAGAAAGTGCGCATGTCGTACTCATGAATAAAGGCCTGCGCAATTTACCGATGGCCCTGGGATTGGGTAAACACACCTATATCACCATCAAAGAAAATCTTTTCTGGGCCTTTGCCTATAATATTGTCGCCATACCCGTGGCAGCACTCGGATTTCTTACGCCTACCTTTGGTGCCCTGGTAATGGGCTTGAGTGATGTCGTATTAGCCATTAACTCGGGGCGGTTGTTTGTGAAGAAGGTGGTGTGAGGGGAGTGAATGGTGAATAGTGAATAGTGAATGGTTTACTATTTTTGTAGAAACCTTACCCTATGTTTATCAATTTAGCTCATAAAAAACTTGAGGTTTATCAAGTTTCAAAAAAATTGGCCTTTTTATGCTACCAGACAACTAAAGATTTTCCAATAGAAGAGAAATTTGGTCTTACACAACAGATAAGAAGAGCATCTTCTTCAATTTTGTTAAACATTGCCGAAGGGTCCTCGAGAAAATCACCCTTAGAAAGAAAAAGATTTTTTGAAATTGCACGTGGATCAGCGGTAGAGATTGATGCAGCGCTTGATCTTGCTGTTTCTTTATCTTTAATTCAAAAGGAAAAACTCACTGAAACAGGCGAGCGGCTTGTAGACTGCTTTAAATTACTCTCAAACTTGATATCAAAGAGCTAAGAACAAAATTCACCAATCATTATTCACTCTTGATCATAAATAAATCACATATTCAAGCTGTCCTCAAACAACACTGGGGATATGACAAATTCCGCCCTTTACAGGAAGACATCATTCTTTCTGTATTGGAGGGAAAGGATACACTTGCGCTGATGCCTACGGGTGGAGGAAAATCATTGTGTTATCAGGTGCCGGCGATGGCGCAACCAGGACTCTGCCTGGTCATATCACCACTTATTGCCCTGATGAAAGATCAGGTTGAGAACCTGCGAAGAAAAGGCATTACTGCCTATGCTATTTTCTCTGGCATGAGCCGAAAAGAAACCGAACAGGTTTTACGCACCGCTGGCGAAAGCAATTGTAAATTCTTATATGTTTCCCCGGAACGTTTGGAAACGCGTTTATTCAAAGAATACTTACCCGGTCTACCCATCTCCCTGATTGCAGTAGATGAAGCACATTGTATCTCGCAATGGGGCTATGATTTCCGTCCTCCCTACTTGCGTATTACCCAATTAAGAGAAGAGTTACCCGAAGTGCCGGTCCTGGCACTGACAGCATCCGCCACAGAAGAAGTACAAAAAGATATTTGCCAGTACCTGGGTTTTCAAAAAGAAACTATTTTTCGCCAATCCTTTGAAAGACCCAATCTCTCCTACAGTCTTTTCAAAGTTGAAGCCAGGATGCCCAAACTCCGCGAAATATTGGAGAAAGTGCCCGGAACAGGAATTGTTTATTGCCGAAGCCGGAAAGCCACGCAGGAAATAAGTGAACAATTGAAACAGTGGGGTATTTCGTCTGACCACTATCACGCAGGTCTCTCAGGGGAAGAACGTGGAAGAAAACAGGAAGCATGGATCCGAAACGAGATACGTGTTATGGCTTGTACCAATGCTTTTGGTATGGGCATCGATAAGCCCGATGTTCGCGTGGTGGTACATACCGACATCCCTGAATGTCTGGAAAATTATTATCAGGAAGCAGGTCGTGCAGGCCGGGATGGGAAGAAAGCATATGCCGTATTACTTTACGATGATCAATCCATCAAAGCACTGGATGAACAGGCCGATCTTCGCTATCCGTCATTTGACGAGATTCGAAAAGTCTATGAATCAGTAGGTAATTATTTTCAAATGCCTTCCGGCGCCGGAGAGGGTCAGACCTTTGATTTTGATTTAAATGATCTGGTAAAAAAATTCGATCTCCACGCCCGCAAAGTTATGCCGGCACTTGGTGTACTTGAGCAGGATGATTGGCTTTCCTTTAATGAGCAGGTATTTAAACCATCCACCATCCAATTCATTTGTAGCAAGGAATCCATTTATCAATTTGAAGATGACCATCCGGAACTTGAGCCATTGGTCAAAACCCTGTTGCGGAGTTACGAAGGAATTTGGAGTTATCCGGTGAATATTTCGGAATTCCTATTGGTCAAACTTTTGAAACAAGATGTGAAAGAGATCATCCGTGATCTGGCATCTTTGCACCGAAATGGGATCATAGTCTATACTCCGCAAAAAGATAAACCCCAGATTCAGTTTCTGCGAAACAGGGTAAGGACTGATCTTCTGCAATTAGATACAGAAAGGTATCGAAAGCAGGAAAAGCGCTTCCGTGACCGTATTGCAGAAATGAAACGATTTGCCACTACCGGCGAATGCAGGAGCCGTTTCATTGGAGAGTATTTTGGCGATAAGGCAATGAACGATTGTGGGATTTGCGATAATTGTTTAAAGAAAAAGGTTAAGCCGCTATCTGCTTCTGATATTCAAATATTCTTTGATCGCCTGAAAATGGTATTGCACAATGGCGGGATTGAAGCGAAAGACCTGCAGAATAAGTTCAGGGATCTTAAAAAAGAACGTTATTGGGAGATTATGAAATTTTTACAAGCAGAAGGCCGGGTCGTAATAGATGGCAATGGGATAGTTTCGTTGGGACTGCGGAACTGAGACAATTCACTATTCACAATTCACTATTCACTATTCACGTCTCACACCTCACGCCTCACACCTCACGTCTCACGTCTCACCCCTCACCCCTCACGCCTCACAACAACTTAAAACAGCTTCTTCCTTCTCCCTCCAATCCCCAATGCCCCTAACAATGACCGTACTATGGTATTACCTGCTGTACGCGCCATGCTTTTTACCACCGGGTCATCAAAAAAGCCTTTTTCCTGGCGTGTGCGGCCAGGCTTTTTCTCTTCCTTCTCGCGTTGTTCATCGGCTTCAAGTTCTTTGGTCCGTTCTTCGGCCGCTTTTAATTTCTCGGTAAGAATCTCATAGGCACTCTGGCTGTCAACGGGGGTATTGTACTTGGCGGCCAGTTTTGATTTGCCAACAATATTGTCGATTTCCAAATCGGAAAGAATATCCATTCGGCTCCGGGGAGCACAAAGTAAGGTATGCACAAGTGGGGTAGGTATACCTTTTTCGTTCAGGGAGGTAATAAGCGCCTCACCGATCCCGAGTTGGGTCAGAGCTTCTTCGGTTTTGTAGAAATCTGATAATGGGTAATTCTCTGCCGTTTGTTTGATGGCTTTGCGGTCGGCTGCGGTAAAGGCACGCAGTGCATGTTGCACTTTCAGCCCTAATTGCGCCAATAGGGCCGGAGGTACATCCATGGGGTTCTGTGTACAGAAAAATATACCGATCCCTTTTGACCGGATCAGCTTGATCACGGTTTCGATCTGTTGCAACAAGACCTCGCTTGCTTCCTGAAAGATCAAATGGGCCTCATCAATAAAGAGCACCAGTTTGGGTTTTTCCAGGTCACCTTCTTCCGGACTATTGGCATAAAGTTCCGCCAGTAGCTGAAGCATAAAGGTGGAGAAAAGTTTGGGACGGTCCTGAAGATCCGTTACCCGTATGATCGAAACCATTCCGCGGCCATCATCGCTGATGCGCATCAGGTCTTCCACCTCAAAACTCCTTTCTCCAAAAAACAGATCCGCACCCTGTTGTTGCAATTCGATCACTTTTCGGAGTATGGTACCGGTGGAGGTAGTGGAGATCTTTCCATAGGTTTTCTCCAATTCGGCTTTGCCTTCATCACTGACAAACTGAAGCACCTTGATAAAATCTTTCAGGTCAAGCAAAGGCAGTTGGGCATCGTCGCAATATTTGAAGATCATGGCCACCAGCCCACCCTGGGTATCATTCAACCCCAATATTTTGGAGAGCAGCACCGGGCCAAACTCACTTACCGTAGCGCGGAGTCTTACTCCTTTCTCATTACTTAGGGTAAAAAGGTCAACCGGAAAACCGGTGGGTTTGTATTCAATCCCGATCTTCTGACTACGCTCGGTGATCTTTTCATTTACTGTACCGGGAGCGGCAATCCCACTCAGGTCACCTTTGATATCCATTAAAACCACGGGAATACTGGCATCGCTCAGCGTTTCGGTGATCACCTGCAGGGTCTTTGTCTTACCTGTACCAGTAGCCCCTGCGATCAACCCATGCCGGTTGAGGGTCTTTAGGGCCAGTTTAACGGTTGCTCCCGGAATCGCCTCCCCTCCAAAGATCCCGGTCCCCAGGACCACAGACTCCCCTTTGAAGGTATATCCAGCCTGTACAGCTTCCAGAAATTTGCTTTGGTCAGCCATGTGTGTAGTTTGCGGAGAAAGATAGGAAATTCTCGTCAGTCGTGAGGCGTGAGACGTCAGTCGTGAGGCGTGAGACGTCAGTCGTGAGGCGTGAGGCGTGAGACGTGAGACGTGAGGCGTGAGGCGTCACGTCTCAAATTAGTTCTTAACAAAAAATTAGACCCTGTAGGGCGATAATGGCAAATGATTTATTTTTATTTGTACAACTGATAAAAAACAAGCACAATGGAAGGAAAAAAACCCCGCATCCTGTTATGCGAAGACGATCCGAACTTAGGCAGCGTATTGAAAAACTACCTGGAATTGAATGATTATGACGTGACCCTGGAACGTGATGGCCGCCTTGGACTGGCCGCTTTTCAACGGGAGAAATTCGATCTCTGTCTGCTCGACGTAATGATGCCTAATATGGACGGCTTTACCCTGGCAGAGGAAATCCGGGATGTAGATCCTGATATCCCCCTGTTCTTCCTGAGTGCTAAAACCATGAAAGAAGACATCATCCAGGGATATAAACTGGGTGCCGACGATTATATCACCAAGCCTTTTGACAGTGAGGTGCTTTTACTCAAGATCAAAGCCATCCTCAAACGCAATGAGGAGGTAAATAAAGAGAACGAGAATAAAGAGTACGACCTTTCCACCTACCATTTCAACCCCAAACTGCGCGAATTGTCGCATGATGGTATCACACAGACGCTCTCTCCCAAGGAGAATGAACTGCTCAAAATGCTGGCCGATCATATCAATGACCTATTACCGCGTGACCAGGCCCTTAAAAAAATCTGGGGTTCGGATACCTACTTCAATGGTCGAAGCATGGACGTGTATATTGCCAAACTTCGCAAATACCTGCGGAACGATCCAAAGTTGGAGATCGTGAATATCCATGGAAATGGGTTCAGGCTGGTTGTCCATGAATCATAGAGATTGCACGAATTAGTACGAATAAGCACGAATGCCACGAATTTTTTAATCCATTCGTGGCATTCGTGCTTATTCGAAACAATTTGTGTTATCTATTCCTCAAAGAGTGTCCCCCCTCCCTTTTTCTTCTTCCCCAAATGCTCATAGGCTTTTGCTGTTGCCTCCCGCCCGCGGGGCGTGCGTTGTAAAAATCCCTCCTGGATCAGGAATGGTTCGTACACTTCTTCAAGAGTACCTGATTCTTCTCCCACCGCTGTGGCAATGGTAGTGATCCCCACCGGCCCTCCTTTGAATTTATCAATGATAGTACGCAGAATGCGGTTATCCATATCATCCAGTCCATGTTCATCCACATTCAACGCCCGCAGGGCATGTTGGGTGATGGCCAGGTCGATCTTTCCCTCGTTCAATACCTGGGCGAAATCGCGTACCCGGCGCAGAAGGCCATTCGCAATACGAGGTGTACCTCTGCTTCGACGGGAGATCTCCCCACAGGCATCCGAAGTGATCCCAACATCTAAAATACCCGCTGATCGTTTGACGATCCGTTGCAGGGTTTCAGCATTATAGTATTCGAGCCTGGATTTGATCGCAAACCGGGAAAGTAAGGGAGCCGTGAGTAACCCGCTCCTTGTGGTAGCACCGATCAGGGTAAACGGATGCAGGTTGATCTGTATACTCCGCGCATTAGGCCCCGATTCGATCATGATATCGATCCGATAATCCTCCATGGCTGAATAGAGATATTCTTCCACTACCGTACTCAGTCGATGGATTTCATCAATAAAGAGTACATCCTGTGGTTCAAGACTGGTTAGCAAACCTGCCAGGTCGCCAGGTTTTTCAATAACCGGCCCGGAGGTTTCTTTGATATTCACCCCTAGTTCATTGGCCACGATTCTGGAAAGGGTAGTCTTGCCCAATCCGGGGGGGCCATGAAAAAGGATATGATCGAGGGCTTCTCCCCTAAGTTTGGCGGCTTTAATAAATATCCGAAGGTTGTCAATGGCCTGCTCCTGCCCGGAAAAATCAGCGATCTGTGCCGGACGGATATTATTCTCAAATTCCTTGTCGGCGGCACTCAGATTGTTGCTATCAGCTTGGAGGTTTGGATTTGGCATCTGTACCGTAAAACTAAAGTATTTAGGAGGAAAAATAACGAATTGCCAATGAACCGTTTTTTCCAGGCCGGTTGCAACCCTACAACCTGATCTTTGCCCATACCGGAAAATGATCCGAAGAAAATCGTCCCTTCCAGGTTTGCGAGAGGGTCGCGTGTTTGAGCACCTTTATCCCCTTTTTTACAAAAATGAAATCAATTGGTTGGTCATCCGTCTCTTTGGTGCCAAACCCTGTGAATGTACCCGCCGGCCCATAGTGAGGCGTTTCAGAAAGGAGTTTTGTATCATATAGCCTGTCAGAGTTTCCAATATCTGTCAGGGTTTGTATAGGCAGGTCATTGGGTTTTGAATTAAAATCACCCATCACGATCACAGGCAGGTTTTCGCTGAGGGCTTTCACTTTTTCAAGAATCAATTTCGCGCTTTCGGCACGAGCCTGTTTCCCGATATGGTCAAAATGGGTATTGAAAACAAAGAACGTCTTTTTGGTTTTGCGGTCTTTAAACTTACCCCAGCTTACGATCCGGGTTATGGCCGCATCCCAACTCTTACTCCCGGGCACCTCGGGTGTTTGTGAAAGCCAGAAGGTGCCACTCTTTATTACCTGCAAGCGGGCGGTATCATAAAAAATGGCGGAATACTCTCCTTTCTCCTTTCCATCATCCCTACCCACACCAATATACCTGAATCCGGGCAGCCTTTCCTGAAGGTCTGTCATCTGTCCATGCAAAGCCTCCTGCACGCCCAGGATATGGGTTTCATGAAAAAGTACCTGCGAAGCGGCCAGGTCTTTCCGGTACGGCCAGGCATTCAGGCTGTCGGAGGCAACATTTAATCGAATATTAAACGACATAAAGTTTAACTCCGTTTGGGCGATGGAAGCCCCCAATCCAAAGAGGATGAACAGGTTGGAAAGGAAAATCTTTTTCATGCCCTAAAGGTAGCAAGCCCCGGGGGCCGGTGGCACCATTTTTGGCATTTCATTAAAAAATAATCCGTTCCCAGGGACGTTTTTACCTGTCCCCGATCGTAAAACGACCGAATGAAAAAAACACTATTGACCCTGCTTACACTGCTTACCGGACTATTTCCTGTATATACCCAAATGGTAACCGGTGTATGGAAGGGGAAGATCAACCGCCAGCAAGTAGAAATCAAGATCATCCAACAAGGTGACAGCCTCACCGGTACTTCCTACTATTACACCTCCCCTACGCAATACCGCCGATATGCCATCAAAGGTTATTTTCATGCTTCCACCAATGAAACCGTGTGGTGGGATGACCAATTGATCGAAGAAAAAACGGGCCGGGGTCTTTCCTTAAGACCAGGCCAAACTCCCAATCTGGCCAGGGCTGATTTCAATTGCCCGGGAGAAGGCATCATGAAATTGGATGGTAAAGTGGTGGAGCGGGATGAACCGGAAAAGGACCGGGGAGAGGTACATCTCAATAAAACGGCTTCAGCTTCCTTTTTTGATGAATGGGACTATGTGATCGATAATTATACCATTGGGGCCAATGACCCCTGGATCATTGACAGCATTGCTTCCATTGCAAAGGCACCTCCTGCACCCATGCCGGAACCCCAACGGTCGCCCGTACCTCCGCCGGTAATCACTGAAACCCTGCCGGAGAAAAAACCGGAACCGGTGGCGGTCAAACCAGCTCCTAAACCCCAACCTGTACTGACCATTGAAGACAAATATTTTCAACGAAAAAAAGAATACAGTCTGGAAATACCTGTGACAGGCGATAGCATAGAGCTAAAGTTTTATGACAATGCCCAGATCGATGGCGATTCCATTTCCTTGTTCCTGAATGACCGGCTGGTATTTGAACATATTCGCTTATCGGCCGTTGCCCATACTGTCCGGATCGCTGTGGCTGACCTGAAAGAAAGCAATGATCTTGTTATGGTAGCCGAGAACCTGGGGGAGATACCACCCAATACTTCCTACATGATCGCGCTGGTGAATAACCGCCGGTATGAAGCCATGCTTTCAAGTACGGAACAGACCAGTGCGGCTATAAAGCTGGTAAAACCAGTAACCCCATTGGCGGGTCAATAATCAGGGGGTTTACGCAAGGGTTTTTGAAAAATCGCGTGGCGATTGGCCTGTATGCCGTTGAAAGGCACGGTTGAAAGTAGCCTTAGAATTGAACCCGCATTCAAAGGCAATGGCCAATAAGGTCTGCCGATGATGCTCCTTTTGAACCATTTTTTCTTTTATCGCGGCTACCCGGTATGCATTTACCATATCATTAAAGGATGATTTGTACCCCTGGTTGACCACTTTGGATAACAACGAAGAATTGGTGCCCAGTTGCCTGGCAAGCTGGGTAAGGGTCAATTCCGGATCTGTATAAGCCTTTCCTTTTTCCATGGCTTCCTTCACTTTTTCCATCCATTCGCTGTTGGACTCCTTAGCCACGGAGCTGGTTTCCTGTTCGGGCTCGCCTATCTCGATCACTTCCAGGTCTTCCAATTGTTTACTTGCCCCGGACAGCAGATAGACCTTTCTCTCCTGAAAGAATTTGAACCGAAAAGCGATCCGGGATACCATAGAGTTGGAATATCCGGTAATGGCAATATAATAGACAATGAGTCCAAAGGCCAGAAAATACCACCAGGTATCTTTATACCCATACCCCCATACCAGGTCAAGTATATAAAACAGGGCCCGGATCAGGAGGATTAAAAGAAAGGCCAATAGGAAACGCTTGATCCAATAGAATAGCACAGTATCCGCATAGCTGACCACCTGGACGATCAATCTCCTGTATACCCGATAATACCGGAAGGAAAGACCGAAATAGAAGATCATGGACAGAAAGCCTGTTACCTGATACCAGGTATCAAAATCAGGGTCAACCTCATCGACCAAAAAGTAATAGCGTTGAAGGACAAGCTGATCCGTGATGAATACTATCGCACTGAACAAAAGGTATAAGGCGGCCGGAAGGAAATGGAGCAGGTCCTTACGGGTAAAAACAAACCCAGGGTTAAGCAGACTTTGAACATAGAAGTACACTACAGGTCCTAACAGGTACAAGTGCTGGAAGGGAATATAAAAGAGCAGGTCGCGGTAAGGCTGGTTATCATACCACCCGGCAAAACCCACCATCCAGGGCAATATATAGAGCTGCCCCAATAAGAGGAAGAAGGCCAGCCATAGGTCGGAGGGGTTCTCCCGCCGCAACCCTTTTCTCCATACCATAGCGGCATAAACCAGTCCATGGATAAAGAACACCAGCAGAAATGAAGAATAGAAATTATATTCAAATCGCATGAAAAAGTTATATGAATGAATATAGCTATTGGGAACAGAATAACGATAGTTAGTTTAATGTTTTGAAAATGGGAATAAAATATTTTTTTTCACCGCTATATTCTATATAAATTCATTTATAAATACTACTAACCCATCTTTATGCTCAATCCTGCATCGAACCCCCACCCGTTCCGTTCCGTCTTTTCCAATGAGTTTTGCGAAGTCATCGAATCCACGGCTACCGGAAGCAAATCATTACATGCCTTAAAAGAATTTCAACCGGGTGATCTGGTAAGTCCATTCGGTGCTTCCTTTGTTTCCCGTAAACCGTCGTATCTCACTGTACAAGTGGGCATCAAAAAACACATTACGCTATTACCGCAATATTTACAGTATATCAATCACAGTTGCAACCCCAATGTATTTTTTAATACTACCACCATGGAGTTGACGGCCCTTCAGCCCATACAGCCGGGTGATGAGTTTACCTTTTTTTATCCTTCAACCGAGTGGGATATGGCACAGCCCTTCCAATGTACATGTAACCAACCGGCTTGTTTGGGCATGATCAATGGTGCCGCATCGCTTGCAGAAGAGGTATTGAAGCGGTATAAGTTGACAGATTTTATTGAGGAAATGTTGGCGGGAAAAGCGTGAGACGTGAGACATGAGTATAAAACATTTACTACTCACGTCTGACGACTCACGATTCACGACACATGTCTCACACCACTACATTCACCATCTTCCCTTTTACAAAAATCACTTTCTTAGGCGCCTTGCCTTCCAGCCATTTTTGCACGACTTCATTGGCCAGCACCAGGGCTTCAACCTCTTGTGGTGAAGCATCAAGGGCGAGGGTCATCTCAGTACGCGTCTTTCCATTGATGGCAACAGGGTAATCCTTGGTGGATTCTTTTACATATTTTTCTTCAAATACCGGGAAGGAGGCATCCAATACAGTACCGCTATTTCCCAACAGATGCCAGATCTCTTCGCAGATATGGGGGGCATAGGGAGTAAGCAGGATAACCAGGGGTTCGAGGATCGCCTTTTTATGGCAATCCAGATCGGCAAGTTCATTTGTCGCGATCATAAATGCGCTCACCGCGGTATTGAAACTAAACCTTTCGGTATCATCGCCAATTTTCCTGATGGTTTTATGCAACACCTTTAGCTCGGCATCGGTAGGTGCCTTCTCGTTCACTATCCAGCCTTTCTCCTCGGTGGCAAAAAGCCGCCAGAATTTTTTCAGAAAACGGTGTACCCCTTCAATTCCTTTGGTATCCCAGGGTTTGCTGATCTCTACAGGCCCCAGGAACATCTCATACATCCGGAAGGTATCTGCGCCATAGCGTTGTACGAGGTCATCGGGGTTGACGGTGTTGAATTTTGATTTGGACATCTTCTCCACTTCCGCGCCGCAGAGGTACTTTACAGATTGCCCTTCATTATTTGTAGTGTGGGGAGAAGAAATGGTCCCATCCTCCCCGATCAGTTCAGCATCCTTGTATTCCCCATTACGCCATTTTCGGAAGGCCTCAATATTCAGTTCAAATCCATCCACCATGTTCACATCCACATGAAGCGTATCCGTTTCATATTGATCTTTTAACCCGGCTGAGACGAATTGATTGGTCCCTCTAACCCTGTACACAAACCGGCTGCTTCCCTGTATCATTCCCTGGTTCACCAGCTTTTTGTAGGGTTCATCATGTCCGATATGGCCGAGGTCATAAAGTACCTTGGTCCACATACGGCTGTACAGCAAATGACCCACGGCATGTTCGGTTCCTCCAATGTACAGATCTACTTGTCCCCAGTAATCAGACGCTTTTCGGGAACAGAATTCGTTTTCATTATGGGGATCCATATACCGCAGGAAGTACCAGGATGAGCCGGCGTAACCGGGCATCGTATTCGTTTCCAATTGCAAGGCAGTCCACTCCGGAATGTTTGAGAGGGGTCCTTCGCCTTCAGGTCCAGGGCTGTATTTATCTACTTCGGGTAGCAATAAAGGCAACTGATCAGCGGGTAATGGATAGGCTGTACCATCGATCCAGCGAATGGGAAAGGGTTCGCCCCAATAACGTTGGCGGCTAAAAGCTGCATCCCTCATTTTGAAATTCACTTTGCGCCGGCCAATCCCTTTCTTTTCTACTTCCCCGATCACTTTCTCCAGGGCCTCCCGCATGGGCATACCATTCAGGAAGCCGGAATTTTCCAATTTCGCTTCTTTGGTTGGATTAGCCTCCTCCCCATTATAGTGTTCGCCAATGATATTGGTGATAGGGATATTAAAGTGTTTGGCAAATAAGAAATCGCGTTGATCGCCACAGGGTACAGCCATAATAGCCCCGGTGCCATATCCCGCCAATACATATTCACTCGCCCACACAGGGATCTTTCGGCCATCAAAGGGATTGATGGCATAGGCCCCGGTAAATACCCCGGTGATCTTCTTTTCGGCCATCCGCTCACGTTCGCTTCGGCTTTTTACATAGGCCAAATATTCATCCACTTCCTTTTTCTGGTCAGCAGTGGTGATCTTTTGCACCAAATCCAATTCAGGTGCAACCACCATGAAATCCACGCCGAAAATGGTATCCGGCCGGGTGGTATAAACCACAAGGGGTAGTTTTTCTCCAGAGGGGGTTTCTATATCAAATTGAATCTCCGCTCCACTACTTTTACCGATCCAGTTGCTTTGCATTTCCTTCATGGCATCACTGAAGTCGATCTGCTCCAATCCTTCCAACAGTCGATCGGCATACTCGGTGATCCGGAGATACCATTGTCTTAATTTCTTTTTTACCACCGGATGCCCACCACGCTCACTCACCCCATTCACTACTTCATCGTTGGCCAACACCGTTCCCAGGGCCTCACACCAGTTCACCTCTCCATAACCACAATAGGCCAGTCGAAAGTTCATCAGGATATCCATCCGGGTCTTTTCATCATAGGCTTTCCATTCCTGAGCGGTAAAGGATACAGGGGAGCGTTTCCCGTTGACCGAGGTAGAACCAAATTTTTCAAACTCTTCTTCCAGAAAAGAGATGGGCTTGGCTTTTTGGTCTGTATGATCAAAATATGCATGAAAAAGTTCAAGAAATATCCACTGGGTCCACTTGTAATAGGAAGGTTCACAGGTACGTACTTCCCGGTCCCAGTCAAAACAAAACCCGATATTATCCAACTGCTGTCTGAAATTGGCAATGTTCGCTTCGGTACTGACAGCGGGATGTACCCCATGATCAATGGCATATTGCTCAGCGGGAAGTCCAAAGGCATCGTACCCCATGGGGTGAAGAACATTGTATCCCTTTAGTCTTTTGAACCGGGCAAAAATATCACTGGCGATATACCCGAGGGGATGGCCCACATGCAGCCCCGCCCCACTGGGATAAGGGAACATATCCAACACATAGAATTTGGGTTTGGAGGATTCATTGGAAACCTTATACACCCCGGATTCCTTCCATGTCTGCTGCCATTTTTTCTCAATGCTTCTGAAATTATACTCCATGCGTTGCTACCAGGTTATGAGGGTGATGCTAAAAGAAAGTTTAAAAGGGGTTTTGGGAGGTGCAAATTTACGAATTGACCCTCAAATCCGTTATTTTTGCCTCCATTGAAAGTGTAATATAACCACAGCGACACGGAGACGATGGGATTATTAATTATTGATTGTTAAATATTAATCCCAGATGGATAATCAAACTTCTCTGTGTCTCCGGGCCTCTGTGGTCAAAAAACTACCAAAATCCCAAAAGCATGTCCCAAATAGGTAAATCATCTCTCAAGCGTGGCAAACCCTCCTATTTCATGGCGATCATTGGCGTGGCGATCGTACTCTTCCTGATCGGTATTTTTGGCTGGCTTTTCCTGAGTGGAAGCCGTTATATGAAGCATCTTAAAGAGGAGATCCGGATTGCGGTACTCCTGCAAAATAATGCCCGTCAGGCAGATATCGACTCAATGGTGGCCCAGTTAAAGTCCAGGCCCTTTACCCGCAACGTAGCCTATATTGACAAGGAAACAGCTAAAAAACAATGGATGAATGATGGGGGAGATGATTTCAATAAGTTGATAGACGAGAACCCCCTCCCCGCCTCTATCGAATTCAATGTGTCCAGCGAATATGTGAACAAAGACAGTCTGATCAACCTGAAAAACGAACTGTCCAAAAACCTGCTTCTGGTGCAAAGCGTGGAATACCCCGCTGCCCTGGTAGAAAAAATGGGACCGGCCATGAAGCTGATCCTGATCGGATTGATCATTTTGTCCTCCCTTTTTGCCATCCTGTCCATCATCCTGATCGATAACACCATTCGCCTGGCCATGTATAGCAACCGTTTCCTGATCAAGACCATGCAAATGGTGGGGGCTACCCGGAGCTTTATCTCCAAACCCATGAATGTACAGGCCGTGATCAATGGTACCATTGCCGCCCTGATCGCCATTGGCGCCATCATCGGACTCATCTACCTTTTTGAATGGCTGGTTCCCGATCTTCGCCTGCTGCGCGATAATGGCAAACTGACCCTTCTTTTCATCATCCTCATTCTGACCGGAATCGGCATTTCAGTATTGAGCACGTTCCGGAGCATTACAAAGTATTTGCGAATGAAACTGGATGACCTGTATTAAACACTAAAAGCTAACAACTAACGGCTAAAAGCTATTTTCTGATAGCTATTAGTTTCCAATGAAAATAGTACCTTAGACCCCTAACCAAACGAATATGAGCGCTAAAAAACAAGATACCGGAATGGCCCCTTTATTTGGCAAACAGAATTACCTGCTCATGCTGGCCGGGGTTGTTGTCATGGTGATCGGGTTCTTTCTTATGAAAGGTGGAAAAAGCGATCCGGGTAAATTTGATGCGGAACAAGTGTATAGCACTACCCGGGTTACTATTGCGCCCATTATCATCCTGATCGGGTTAGCCATTGAGGTGATCGCCATCTTCCGCAAACCCAAACAAGCGGAATAATAACCCGTATCTCCCATGAGCATCCTGGAAGCCGTTATCATCGCCATTGTGGAGGGCATAACCGAATTTCTACCTGTTTCCTCCACGGGCCACATGATCATTGCCGAAAAGATACTCGGTGTTCCTGATAATGATTTTACCAAGCTCTTTACTGTTGCCATTCAATTAGGGGCTATCCTGGCCGTGCTCGTTCTTTACTGGAAGAAATTTGTCGATTTCCGAAAGTGGCAGTTCTACCTGAAGCTGGTCATCGCTGTAATTCCCGCCCTTATATTGGGAGCAATCTTTAGCGACAAGATCGACGCTCTTTTGGAGAGTTCTACCACTGTCGCTATTACTCTCCTGTTAGGAGGTATCGTTTTGTTAGTGATCGATGATTATTTCAAAAACCCCGTGATCCATGAAGAAGAAAATATCACCTTTAAAAAGGGGTTTCTGATCGGGATTTGGCAATGCCTGGCCATGATACCCGGGGTAAGTCGTAGTGCCGCTTCGATCATTGGGGGTATGCAACAAGGATTGACACGAAAACTCGCCGCTGAATTCTCCTTTTTCCTGGCTGTACCAACCATGGCAGCCGCTACCGGGTACAAGCTGCTAAAAGGATACGAATCCTTTACCAGCGAACATATCAAACTTCTCGCCATCGGCAATGCCGTGGCTTTTATCGTAGCCATCCTGGCTATAAAATTTTTTATTGGCTTTTTGCAAAAACATGGCTTCAGGCTTTTCGGGTATTACCGCATCATTGTTGGGGTATTGTTGATCATTTTGATCATTGCTGGTGTGATCCCGAAGTAGGCAATTCTCAAATTGCCCAAATTGCTTAAATTGTGTCAAACCAACCTAACGATGCAGACGGCTCCTAAAAAAGTAGTAAACGCCTGGGCTATGTATGACTGGGCGAACTCCGTTTACAACCTGGTGATCACCACAACCTTTTTCCCTGCCTACTATGCTGCCATAACTTCCAAAGAGAATTTTCCCAATGGGATCCCTTTTCTGGGGCGGAATTTCGTCAACACCGAGCTCAAAGATTATGTGTTGTCCTTTGGCTTCCTGCTCGTGGTACTGATGTCCCCGATCCTGTCTTCCATTGCCGACTATAAAGGCAATAAAAAACAGTTCATGCGGTTTTTCTGTTACCTGGGTGCCCTTAGCTGTTCCTTGTTGTTCTTTTTTGATGGGGACCATGTGACGCTGGGGCTGGTTTGTTTCATGATCGCCGGAATAGGATTCTATGGGAGCCAGGTATTTTACAACTCCTATCTCCCCGATATCGCTGCCGAAAAGGATATGGACCGTATTTCCGCCAAAGGCTATACCATGGGGTATATTGGCAGTGTGATCATGCAGATGATCGGTTTTGCCCTGGTACTTTTTATGCCGGAGTCGGATAAAAAACTCCCCCTTCAACTTACTTTCCTGCTGGTAGGACTATGGTGGATCGGTTTCGCACAACTCACCTTCTCCCGGCTGCCTGCAACCCCCTTGCAGGAACGAAAAGCCCGAAAGCACATCCTCGTCAATGGATTTCATGAGCTCAAGCTGGTATGGAACCAATTACGCCATATGCCTGCGCTGAAACGCTTCCTGACCTCGTTTTTCTTCTATAGCATGGGGGTGCAAACCGTAATGCTGGTAGCCATCGACTTTGGGATAAAAGAACTTAAACTGGAAGATTCCAAACTCATCATCACCGCGGTCATCATTCAATTGGTCGCCATTGCCGGTGCCATGGGGATGGCCCGTCTTTCAGCCAAATGGGGTAACCTGAAAGTATTGATCCTGGCTGTAATCCTTTGGATCGGGGTCTGTATCTCCGGGTATTTTATTCAAACCGAATTTCATTTTTATATCCTCGCTGCTCTGGTGGGATTGGTCATGGGAGGTACTCAATCCCTGAGCCGGTCCACTTATTCCAAACTCATGCCTGAAACAAAGGATACCGCTTCGTTCTTCAGCTTTTATGATATCACCGAGAAACTGGCCATCGTGATCGGGTTGTTCAGTTTTGGGTTTATTGAAGGATTGACCGAACACAACGGAGGTATGCGCAATTCCATTCTGGCCCTGATCGTATTCTTTGCTCTGGGTTTGTTCTGGTTGTTACTCACTGCTGCCCGAAGCCGTAAAAAATCATTTGTCTAACTTGCATTCATGAAACTCTATTCCATAGAAACCGGGCTCTTCAAACTCGACGGCGGTGCCATGTTTGGCGTGGTTCCCAAGAGCATCTGGAACAAGATCAACCCGGCAGACGAAAACAATATGTGCACCTGGGCCCTGCGCTGTCTCCTTATTGAAGACGGTGACCGGCTTATCCTGGTGGACAATGGTATCGGGGATAAACAGGAAGAGAAGTTCTTTCGGCACTACTATTTACATGGCGAAGATACGTTGGCAAAATCGCTGCAAAATCTAGGTTACCACGCATCCGATATAACCGATGTATTCCTTACCCATCTGCATTTTGATCACTGCGGAGGGTCCATTGTCCGGCAAGGAGATAAACTGGTTCCTGCCTTTCCCAAAGCTACTTTCTGGAGCAACAAAGACCATTGGGAATGGGCGGTTCAACCCAACGACCGGGAGAAAGCCTCCTTTCTGAAGGAAAACATTCTTCCGATCCAGGAAAGTGGCCAATTGAAATTCATTGAAAAAGCAGCACAGGGTGATACGCCGTTTACAGCGAACATTTCCATAAAATTTGTCTATGGCCATACCGATGCCATGATGTTGCCGGTGATCAGTTACAAAGGGCGGCAACTGGTGTATATGGCCGATCTCCTCCCCTCGCATGGTCATATTCCCATTCCGTATGTAATGGCCTATGATATGTTTCCGTTAACAACACTCAATGAAAAAAAGGCCTTTCTAAAAGAAGCTGTGGAGAAGGATTATATTTTGTGCTTTGAGCACGATGCGCAGCAAGAGTGTTGTACAGTGGAGTATACAGAAAAAGGGATCAGACCGAAGGATTTTTTTCGGGTGGCTGACCTTTAAGACACGAATTATATTGATTCGTGTAACGCTTTTACTTACGTCTTACCAACGATGTCAACGGATGCCGCAGGTTTTTATACCCCATCATATCGATCTTGACTTTACCCACCACAATCGGGCTTTCAATCCGTAAGGGGATATGGTTCTCATCATCGCTGACCCACACGGTCATGCTCTCTCCGCCTTTGAAAATGGTACCTTCCAATAAAAGAGGCTTGAACTTGATGGCCCTGAATTTTCCGTATTTGGTCTTTACTTCTTCCTTACCGAGGTAGCGGATATACATGCTGTAGACCTGATTATCGAGGAACATAGGGAAGGTGATCTTATCATTCACCTTAAATTTATTGAAGTCAATGCTTCGCGCGTAATAGACGGCGCTCAGCACATCCTGTACACAGTCGGGCACTTTGAATACGCCTTCTGTGGTGATGGCTGTATTCGCATTGCGGTTGAAACTGATATTCTCATATTTCTTGAATCCACCCTCGTTTACATTCCGGATAAATTTCAGCGGTTGGAGGGTGGCAGTATCAATATAGGATTCATATTTGTCCCGCACTTTGTACACCCAGTCATAAGAACTGTTGGTCTTACCATCTCCGATGATATGATATACGGGTCGGTTATTCAGGGTTTCCAGGTTGGCGCTAAAAATAGCCGTACCTGCATTTACATATAACCCGGCGACTGCATAGTACACGGTAAATGTCACTTCTTCCCCGGATTTGAAAGCGTTATTCTTCATCCCGCAATTACTGTCATTGCTGGGTTGATGGCTTTTAAAGGAAAAGAGGAAAAAACTGATCCCCGCAAATATGATGAACTTCATTCCATTCATGTGCCTTCTTGTTTTGATGGGCGTTTGCTAAAGAATTTAATGCCTAAAATTAATAAACTACCAGCCAATGCGGGTATTATTAAATTGATGAACCATACTATAACGGCGGTGAAACCGATACCTATGGCGTTTGTACTGTATAAACCCAATACCTTCAGGTTCACTTCTCCCCGGATTCCCAGGTCTGCCAAGGCAAATCCTGGTATAATGGCCAGGATCAAAAAAACCAGACTGGTGGACCAAAGGGTCTCCACAAATCCTACCTCCACGCCAAAGAAACTAAACAGCAGGAAGTATTGCAGGATGAACACCCCAAACCGGATGGTAGATAATGACAACAATCGCCAGAGGATAGTTGCATTCAAAGCCCCCAGTTCTACCAATAGAAAAGCGAATTTTTCCTTTCGGGAAAGCCTGTCTATCCAACGCGCAAACAGGGATACCCGAAAATAAAAAAGTGTTAAAATAATGAATGCCAGAACAGACCCGAAGAGCAATACCTGAAGTCCGATGGAAGACCACCCACTGATGGGCTCCGCTCTAAGGATCCGGTCCCATAAAAAAAGCAGGCCTATGATCCCGGCGAACAAGGTTACAAGCAATTGACTCATGCTGCACAGAATGGTCAGGGAGATGGTTCGTAAGCGGTTTCCTTCCGCCATATACAATACCCGTCCCAGGTATTCACCAGTGCGGTTGGGTGTAGTAACTGAAAAAGAGACCCCGGTAAGTATGGCCTTGAATCCCTGCCAAAAGGAGATTTTTTGTACCCGCCTCACTGCCAATTGCCATTTTCGGGTTTCAATGGACCAGTTTACAACCATCAATCCAATAGCAGCAATCAATTTGCCAATTTCCGGGCTATTCAGTGAAGTTTTGATCTGTTGCCAGGAAAGGGCCAGGTTGGGCTGTTGTTTTATCTCGCGATAAATGGACCAGGATAACCAGACGAATAACAGAGGCCCCAAAACATATTTGAGAAAGAATTTGATATTTTTGTTCAGCCTCATCTATCGGTAAAAATACAAGCCCCTTGCAAAAGCCTGAAAAAATAATACTCGGGATAGACCCCGGTACTGTCGTCATGGGATATGGAGTGATCGCCGTTTCGGGCCAAAAAGTCACCATTTTAGAGATGGGTGCCCTGAAACCCGGTGCCCAAAAGGATATTTATAAGCGACTTCAGCTTATTCACGAGACCGTTTGCGGACTCATCCTCAAATACAAGCCGGGGGAATTTGCCATTGAAGCCCCTTTTTTTGGAAAGAATGTACAAAGTATGCTCAAACTGGGAAGAGCCCAGGGAGTAGCGATCGCGGCAGCCATGCAAACCAATATCCCGGTAACCGAATACTCACCAAAAAAAGTGAAACAATCGGTCACCGGAAATGGAAATGCAAGCAAGGAACAGGTTTGGAAAATGCTGCAAACGATCTTTCTGATTGAAAAAAAACCAAAACACTTTGATGCCACGGATGCGTTAGCTGTAGCGCTATGTCATCATCTACAACGGCACCGGGCCCTGCCTGAAAAGAAAAAATCAACCATACCCGTAAAAACCAAAGGGAAGAAAACTGATTGGAAAGAGTTTGTTGCTAAAAACCCCCACAAAATAGTGAAGTGATATTCGTGTCGCCCTTAAAGGTGCGCCAATATCCGGTCACGGACTGCAGAGAGTTCCTCTGATGTCATCTTTATTTTCTCCTGTACAAAATTGAGGTCGTTGGCAGAATTGATCGGTATAAGATGCAGGTGCGCATGCGGCACCTCCAACCCAATAACAGAGATCCCCACCCTGTTGCAATCGAAGGCCTTCTCCATGGCCTTTACAATGGGCTGGGCAAAAACAAGGATCTCTTGTAAATAGTCTTTCCCCAGATCAAAAAACTTATCTGTTTCAACTTTAGGCACCACCAGCACATGTCCTTCCCGCAATGGAAAAATATCCAGAAACGCAAAGAACTTTTCGTTCTCCGCAATTTTGTAGGAAGGAATTTCGCCGGCGATTATTTTGGAAAAGAGGGTCATGGAAGAATTATGTAGATTGTGAATAGTGAATAGTGAATAGTGAATAGTGAATAGTGAATAGTGAATAGTGAATAGTGAATAGTGAAACCTAATACCTGTAAATTACAATTCCAAATAATTTCTCACTATTCACTATTCACTATTCACTATTCACTATTCACGCCTCACGCCTCACACCGAAATATGCTCAATCTTAAACTTGATCGTCCCGGCAGGTGCTTGTACCTCAGCCACATCGCCGACTTTTTTACCCAACAAACCTTTGCCAATCGGAGAGGTCACGGAGATCTTGCCCAGTTTCAGGTCGGCTTCATTTTCAGAAACGATCTGATAGGTCACGGTCTTTTTTGTATTGAGGTTGGTCAGCCCAACTTTGGTCAGGATCGAGACCTTGCTGGTATCAATGCTGCTTTCGTCAATGATCCGGGTATTGGCCATTACGCCTTCCATTTGGGCGATCTTGGCTTCCAGTAATCCCTGGGCCTCTTTGGCCGCATCATACTCTGCATTTTCCTTCAGGTCACCCTTTTCCTTTGCTTCGGCAATGGCTCTGGAGGCCGCAGGGCGGTCTACCGCCTTCATCCGCTGAAGGTCCAATTTCATTTGCTCAAAGGTCTCCTTGGTTACATAATTCAACCCACTCATGGTTCAAGGTTTTTATTAAACAGAAAAAAATAACAACGCCTCAGAGGGTCTGAAGCGTTGCTATAATTGCAAATATAGAATTTTCGGGAAAACCGGGGATTTTTTACCGCCGGGAACAAGATGGAGATTCACCGCAGAGAACAAGAGAACGCTGAGTTACGCAGCGAAATTTTGGAGTATAGACTAATCTATAGATAATTGATTTATAGATAGTTGGAAAATTATTTGCACATCAAATAATAATAGTCAATAATTTATGAAATTCACTCAAAATCTCTGCGTAACTCAGCGTTCTCCTGTTCTCTGCGGTGAAAAAAATCAAAGTCTTACAAACTCATATATCCTATCCCGACCATATGAATATTGGGTACCCCGAATACAGTTCCAGTTATTTCGGAAGTTAAACTCATCCAGATTCAGGTTAAAGACCTCATTTGCCTGAAAATTGACGAGGTAGATCCGCAGGTATTTCTGTCGCTGGTTTTGCCAGTCTCCATTCCCATCATAATAACCCCGGTTGTAAAAATCAGCTTCCCAATATCCTGTCAGGGTATCGGTTGCACTGGTATAGCTGGCGGTTCCACTTTCATTAAACGTGAAAACCCCATCTTCATACCCGGTGGTAAAATAGTCCCGGTCCAGGAAATCGCGACGGAAAGATTGATCCAGTTTCCACTGGCCAAAAATGCGGTCTTCGACCTGCCTTCGGCAGGAAATAAATAGTGTGGAGAAAAGAAGTAAGAGGAGTAGATTTCTTTTCATAGCAGATGTATTTAGGCTAAATTAATAGCGAAAAATTGCATCTGGTCATAAGGAAATCTTAATTAACGAAATGCTGATCAAAGACCCAATTTTCCAAGCATTACCCTGGCCATTTTATAGAAAGCCTCATTGGAATAGCCTGCAATATGGGGGGTAACGAGTACCTGTGGGTGGTGTAACAACCATTGCAGTTGCACCTGTTCTTCGGCCGAATAGGTTTCCAATTTTTCATTTTCTAATACGTCCAGTCCGGCGCCGGCTATCCAGCCTTCCTTAAGGGCCTGGATCAAAGCGGTATTATCGACTACTTTGCCCCGGGCGGCATTAAAGAACCATGGTTTATTCTTCAGGGATTGAAAAAAGGAGGTATTGGCCATGTGGAAGGTCTCTTCGGTAAGAGGCACATGGAAACTGATTACATCAGCATATCGGGCCACCTGTTCCAGGCTGGCTTCTTTGATATATCCTTTGGCAAAACCCGATTTGTATTTGTCATAGGCCAATACAGTTACCTCAAAAGGGGCCAGCAGTGCCGCGAGGCTACTCCCGGTATTCCCATATCCTATGATGCCGACTGTTTTGCCACTTAATTCAGTACCCCGATTGGCGGAACGGATCCATTTGCCCTCACGTACCTGCTGGTGCGACAAACAAATATTGTTCATCAGGTTCAGGATCATCCCCAACACATGCTCGGCTACGGCCAGACGGTTTCCTTCCGGGGAACTGACACAGATAATTCCTTTGCTTTCAGCATAGGCGGTGTCAATGATCTCCATACCGCTTCCCAGGCGGCCGATCCATTTCAATTGGGTGGCTTTGGCTAATAAGGGTTGATCGATACGGATTCTTGTGGTCACAACGATCCCTTCTGCATCCGGAATTAGGGTTTCCAGTGCTTCGTACGTAATATCCGGAACATAAACAGGATCGAAGCCTTGTTCTTTTAACCGGGTCATCAGGTATTCATGTGCCGGGGCCGTGATGATAACTTTTTTCATCCTACTCTTTCATTTTAAAGGTCAGCTCGGCAAACTCTGCCACCGACAGTTGTTCGGCCCGTCGGTCAAAGATCGGGAGGTCCAGTATTTCTTTGACAAAACAATCTTTGGTGGCGTTGCGCAGGGTTTTTCGGCGTTGGTTAAAGGCTGCTTTCACTAACCGGAACAATGAGCCCGGGGAAGCAATAGCCGGTGGATTCTCCAATGGGGAAAGCCGGATCACGGCACTTTTAACCTTGGGTGGGGGCTGAAAACAATTTTCATGGACGTCAAACAGGTACTCCACCTTGTAAAAAGCCTGGACCAATACACTTGTTACGCCATACACTTTGCTCCCTTCTTTGGCCGCCACCCGAAGGGCCACCTCTTTTTGAAACATCCCTATCACCCCTTCCACCTGCTCCCTCCATTCCAATATACGAAAGAGGATCTGGGTAGAGATGTTATAGGGGAAATTGCCAACAACGGTAAAATTCCCGGAGAAAGGCGCAGGTATATCCAAAATACTCCCTTCCAGGATCCGCCCTTTAAGTGAAGGATAGGTCATTAATAAATAGTCGACTTTCTCCCGGTCCAGTTCCACCGCTCTGAAGGCAATATCCGGAATCTCGATCAGGTATTTGGTCAAAGCCCCCCCTCCGGGCCCTACCTCCAGCAATTGGGTAAATGGTCTTCCCTGAAGTTCCTGCACGATCTTTCGACAGATGTTCTCATCTTTCAGAAAGTGCTGACCAAGGGATTTTTTGAGGGTGTACATGGGGCAAAGATAGCGGATGCCAGTTGACGGATGTCAGTTGACGGATAACGGATGAGGGAGGCAAAAAAAAGCCCCTCAACAGGAATGAAGAGGGGCTGCAGGCCAGGCCTGCAAGTAATAACCAGCTACCGAGTTGAAATTATTTTTTCAGCACCTGCTGCGAATACTTCTGACGGTTGATGATGGCTTCCACCACATAGGTTCCGGTGGGAAGAACCGATACATCATCCAGCATAAAGGTATTGGCACCGGCGGCGCCGCTAAAGCTCTTTTTGCGAAGCAGACTTCCTTTTTTATCATA
>JANRLV010000089.1:0-9264 GCA_033762195.1 Chitinophagaceae bacterium
CCCTGCTTCCAGAAACAGAATTGCAGACCATGGCCACTGCTGAGTACTCGCAGTTCCTTTCCGCCAATAAAGTAGTCGCCACCAACGTCAGCAAAGATGCTGAGATGGTAAAGAGGGTAGGGCAGCGCATCACTAAAGCCGTGGAAGAATATTATGCCTCCAAAAACATGAGCGATAAACTCACCGGTTTTAAATGGGAATATAACCTGGTCAATGACCCCGCGGTCAATGCCTGGTGTATGCCGGGGGGAAAGATCGTCGTTTATACGGGATTACTCCCGATCACGCAGAATGAAGCAGCACTGGCTGTGGTAATGGGTCATGAAGTATCCCATGCCCTTTTACAACATGGCAACCAACGTATGAGTCAGCAGATCGGAGCCCAGGCAGTTCAAATGGGATTGCAGGTGGCCTTGTCCAATAAGCCCGCCGAAACACAAAATGCCTTTCTGACCGCCTTTGGCATTGGAGCCCAGGTAGGGGTTATGCTTCCCTTTTCGCGGAAACATGAATTAGAGGCCGATCATTGGGGATTGAATTTCGCTGCCATGGCAGGTTATAACCCCCAGGAAGCCATTCCGTTGTGGCAACGCATGGAAAAAGCAGGCGGTGGCCAGAAACCACCAGAATTTTTGAGCACCCACCCAAGTGAAGGAAAAAGGATCGATCAACTCCAGAAATACATGGAAGAAGCCTTAAGTTATTACAAGCCAGTCCAGAAATAAAGGACATCTATATCACTAAAAAATTGATTTCAGTTAAGCATATCCCTTTAAATCAGGCATTTAAAGGGATATTTCTTCTTAAAATATAAGAACTCCGGTATTTATTTTGTATTTTTGCAGCCTGTTTGCGAGTCCGCTACCTACCCCATAGCTAATACTGGATTGTATCGGAAACCCCTTAAAACCCCTTAATAAGGTATGTCACAAACGATTTTTGAAAAGTTGGATCTGGCTGACGAAAAGAATCTTCTTATCCAGGGTTTACCTTCCTCCATTGAGAAACAGTTTTGCAAGCTTTCTTTCGCTAAAAACGTGACACCGCTGCTGAAAAGCCGGAAAATCGATTTTGCGTTATTGTTTGCCGTAAACGAATCTCAGCTTAACAGCATTCTGAAAGAGGTAATGCCTGCATTGAAGAGTGATTCCAAACTTTGGATCGCCTCACCGAAGTCTTCCTCCAAGATCGTTACCGATCTGAACCGCAACTGCAGCTGGGACAAGCTGACGACCGCCGGTTATTCCTGTGGAGAAGAAGTGGTGCTTGATCATGTTTGGAGTGCTACCCGGTTTGACAAACCCGGGCGTTCTGTTTCCGTCAGGATGCGCAATGCCGAGCCGGCTGCCGCCATTGAAGCCTGATTTTAAATTATTAGTAAGTAACCGGACCCGCGAAGGAAATACCTATCGCGGGTTCTTCATTTCAGGATCACCGTTCCCATTTTCCGGGTCAGTTCCTGCTCCATTTGTTTAAGATGCTCGTGTGCCCGGTGTATGCTGAGGTATTCTTCGGGCGTATGGGGTTTCTCCAGGTCTTCCTGGTTCTGAACCAGCAGGCGGCGGATCTTTTTAAGCTTAAGGTAGTTCAGGGCAGAATCAACAGCTTCCAGGGTTCTGTCTTCCTGGATCTTCAGGTACTGCTGCAATTCCTTTTCATTCCCCACACCTACGGTCCGGATAAAATCCTCATACCGCTGTTCGAACAATTGGCGTTGGTAACCGGTGGATTGACTGTGCTCCTGCTTCCAGTGTTCACTTTCCTCATATGGGAAATTAAGCAGGGAAACGGCGAATGAACTTAACTTCAGATCCGGGTGATAGATGAAGTGGCTTTTGTCCGGTATTTCCCTGCCCTTATCTAGATAGTCACGAAACTCACGCATCAGGTGCAAGACTTCGGGATTATCGAAGAGTTCCTCATCGTTCATCTCCGTAAGCAGGTAATGGGCTACGGTATCCCGGTTCTCCATCATCCGTTTTCCAAATTCAAGCAACACCCGGGCAAACTCTTTTTCCTGGAGGTCATCCCGAAACAACAGGTTAAAGGTGGCATCATCATAATTTCCGGGCTCCTTGACCTGACCAGGCAGGGCCGTATCCAACCTTTCCTCGTTGGCCTGTTTCCGTTCCATGGCGTTTACCCGTTCACGGATGAACTTATTTACGAGGGCGTGCAGCCCTGCTTCTTCGATCTTAAGCAGGTTGGCGCATTGCTGGATATAATCCTGCTGTTTGGTAAAATCCTCCGTTTTATTGATCCGGGATATGGTTTCAGCCACCTGGTTGACCAGGGCGGCCTTCTTGGTGCTGTCATCACCGGTATCCCGAAGCGCAAGGTCTACCTGAAAAAGGATCACATCCTTTTTGTGTTGGTTGACATAGGTGGTAAAAGCTGCTGCTCCGACGGCATTGACATAGCTATCCGGGTCCTCCTTGTCGGGTAAGAGTACCAGCTTCACATTCAGTCCCTCTTCCAGGGCCAGGTCAAGTCCACGCAAAGCGGCCTTGATACCCGCCGCATCGCCATCATAAAGAATCGTCAGGTTGTTGGTATACTTTCGGATCAACCGCAGCTGGTCCACCGTCAGGGATGTTCCCCCACTGGCGACCACATTCTCAATGCCCGCCTGGTGTAGGGAGATCACATCGGTGTACCCTTCCACCAATAAGCACTCATCAGCCTTATCAATGGCCTGGCGGGCCTGGTATGACCCGTACAGGATCTTACTCTTAACATAGATCTCATTCTCCGGAGTGTTGATGTACTTGGGAGCCCTTTCGGAGGTCTTCAATATCCGGGCGCCGAATCCCAATACCTTACCACTATGATTATGCACCGGAAAAATCACACGGCCCCGGTAATTATCCAGGTATTGTTCATTTCGGAAGACCACCAACCCCGACTTCACCAGGAGCTCGGGATTATACTTGGCTTTAAGTGCCTCACTGGCAAAGGCATCCCGTTGCTCGGGGTCATAACCCAATTGAAATTTCCGGATTGTTTCTTCCCGAAACCCCCGTTCCCGGAAATAACTCAGCCCGATATCCTGGCCTTCCTCTGATTCAAAAAGGATACGGGTAAAAAATTGTTGCGCAAATTGATTGATGATATACAGGCTGTCGGCCACCTGCATCTGCTGCCGCTGTTCATCGGAGGCAAAGGTCTCTTCGATCTCGATCCCATACCGTGTGGCGAGCCAGCGTAAGGCCTCAACATAGCTGTATTTCTCGTGCTCCATCACAAAGCTGATGGTATTGCCGCTGCGGCCGCAACCAAAACACTTGTAGATCTCTTTGCTTGGGGAAACGGTAAAGGATGGCGTCCTTTCATTGTGAAAAGGGCATAGCCCGAGATAATTGGCACCCCTTTTTTTCAACTTCACAAATCCCCCGACAACATCAATGATGTCGATCCGGTTCAATATTTCCTGTATGGAGTTTTGGGAGATCATGGGGGACTGCGAATATAGGTAAACTGCCCTATTCCAGTAAGCAATAAGTATTTGAACCCATCGTTAAACCTACTATTCCAATTCCAGTCTATTTGAAAACTTTTTTTATGAAAGCAGCCCGTTTCGTACTCTCTATGACCCTTACCACCTTGCTGGGCCTGAATGCCTTGGCCCAGGAAGCTGACCGCCCGGATTCAACCGGAACCCCAGGCGATCAGTTTAGCCTTGAAGGCGCTCTGGCCATGTTCCAAAAGGCCGGCTCACCGGAGGAATTTGAAAAATTGATCAATACATCGGATAATAATGTCAATAACCTTGACCTGAATGGGGATGGGGAAGTGGATTATATCCGCATTGTTGATAAATCAGAAAAGAATATGCACGCCCTGGTATTACAGGTGCCCGTTTCTGAAACGGAAAGCCAGGATATTGCTGTGATCGAGATTGAAAAAACAGGAGATACCTCTGCTGTATTACAAATTATTGGGGATGAAGAAATTTTTGGAGAAGAATTGATCGTGGAACCCAATGGGGGAGATGAGGTTGAAGAAGATGGAAAGGGCCCCTATGCGGTATCGGGATTGTACACTCCCGCGCGCGTTGTGGTCAATGTTTGGTTCTGGCCTTCAGTCAGGTTTATATACGGACCTGTTTACCGGCCCTGGATCTCTCCCTGGCGCTGGCGCAATTACCCCACCTGGTACCGGCCCTGGAGGCCCTTTGCCTGGTCTGTATGGCACCCCCGCCGGGTCTTCCATCACCGTCATTTCGTGGTGGTCCGCACCCATCGTGTTACCCGCTGTCATGCATTTTACCGCCCTGTCCGGGTCAGCTCGGTCAGTGTACGTACCCGTCACGCCACCGCCGTTAACCATTACCGCGTTACCCGTACCCGCACTACGGTTACAGGTCCGCGTGGAAATAAAGCCGTTAAAACCACCACCACCGTTCGCGGAAGGGGTGGTAAGGTAAAAGCCCAAAGAACGACTGTGAGGAAGAAAAGGGGATAAGCCAGGGTGAATGAAGTTTGATGACGGATGACGGATGACCGATGACAGAATTGTTTAACAACTGTCATCATTCATCTGTCCTCCGTCATCTTTTTTTCATCCCTCATTAAACCTCACCCTATATTTGAGGTCACAGCCTGAAACCTGCTTTATGACGAAATGGCCATTACCTTTCCTTTACTCCCTATGTATCGTTTTTTCCATCATTTCCTGCGACCCTGTTGACTCCGGACCACCCAGACAAGTGGATGGTTATGTACCGGTATATGCCACCAACCTGGCTGAACTAAAGACGATTACCTCCACTGCACCCCGTACGATCAGCAATGGGGGCAAATTATACACTACGGGTAGCCTCTTGTTTCAAGTTGAACTTGATTCCGGTATCCACGTAATCAACTATGCCGATCCGCAAAACCCCCGGAAACTGGCTTTTATCAAATCCTTTTTATGTAAAGAGGTAACCGAAAAGAACGGGTTTCTTTATACCAACAACCTGGCTGATCTGGTGGTGATCGACATCCGGAACCTGAATGATATAAAACTTGTCAGCCGGACAGAAAATGTATTTCCTGATTTGACCACCCAAAGCCCACCTTCCAATACGGTCACTCACGAAACCACCTGGTTTGAATGCCCGCAGGAAGGGAAGGGCATTATAGTTAGCTGGAAAAAACAAACACTCACCAACCCCCGCTGCTGGAAATGAAAAACAAACTATCCTTATTCATGACCATTTCAACCCTTTTGATACTGGTCATACCCATTTCCTGTACCAAAACAGGGGAATCGCTGGCGGCCAATCCAACGGGTGCAGGGGGTTCAACGGCCCGATTTACCATTGCTGGTAATTTTCTGTATGTAGTGGACCATACCAGCCTGAAATCATTTGACATTACCGATCCCAACCAGCCTGTGTATAAGGATATAACAGAGGTAGGTTTGAATATCGAAACGATCTTCCCGTACCAGGATAAACTTTTTATCGGGTCTTCCTCCTCCATGTATATCTATTCTTTACAAGATCCAGCAAGGCCTCAACGCCTTTCCAAATCAGATTATACGCTGTCGATGGCTTGTGACCCCATCTATGTAAAAGACTCCGTTGCTTATGCTGCACTTCGTGTTCAACTTACAGGTCCCTGTAGCGGCAGGGGTGGGTTGGGTAATTCGGCCTTACAGGTATATGATATTAAAAACCCGGCTCTGCCTGTCTTAAAAAATGTGATGAACCTTTACTCCCCCCAAGGGCTTGGTGTAAAAGACAGTGCGCTATATGTATGTGAAAGAGAGCAAGGCCTGCATATTTTTAATGTTACTCAACCCTACAATCCGATAGACCTGGGATTGATCACCGGTGAAACCTTCTATGATGTCATTCCCTATGGGAATATTCTGATCGCGCAGGTTGCAGGCGGGTTTAGGTTGTATGATATTGGCACCAATCCTTTACAACCTCAGTTAGTCTCGTCTTTACAAAATTAGTATGACGCCAAAATTTATTGCCTTAATGCTTTGTTGGCTGATGGTGTGTACGCTTCAAACCAACGGACAAGGATTATTTCAAAAAGGGGATTGGACGATACGTTTTCATCCCCTTGGATTGATCGATGCAGATGCGGGAATCAATGCCGGGGCAGGGTATCGTTTTGCTCCCCGATGGACAGTGATAGGGGAGGCCGGGTATTTGTTTTTAGACCCCTACCAACGATTAGGTTATGGGGAAAATTTGCGCGGATGGAAATGGCGCCAGGAAATCAGATATCATACAAACCGTTTTTTATTTGGATTGAGGCGCACTTTTCATGCGGTCGACCTATTATATAAACAGGTTCAGTACCGAAAGGAAACCACGGTTGGGGTAAACTGCATTCAGGGAAACTGCGCTTACTATATGTTGGTGAATTTTAAGGAAGTAAAGAAAGAATTGGGTATAGCCCTAAAGGGAGGATTCGAAGTTCCCCTCTCCCGAAATGGCGGTCCTGTATCATTGGAATTATATGCAGGATTGGGTGTAAAATTCCATCAATTCAAGGCAAAAGGAATACCACCAAACACCTTACCTGTCTTTGGTACGGACAACGAACGACTCCCCTGGGAATCCGAGGGAGTACCTTCTCCTTACCTGCCCGGTGGGATCAAAATTGTATATAAACTTTCCGTCAGGTGAGCTTCTGATATTGGTCATGTGCATAAAAATCACTTGTTTTTACTGAAATAGGGGTGTAAATTAGTTCATATCAATCCGACCAGGGAAATCAACGACAGAGTAATTGACGATTTGGACGAAAACCTATTTTCTTCATTTCTAAATCAAATCCCATGGTGCAAACAGACATCTCGCTTATGACCAGGGAATGCAGTGACTGGAGGGCTTCACTTCGTTCCCAACGCGAACAGATCAACGGATTCAAAAGCCAACTCCAGGAACTTGCCAACCGCCCTCTCTCCCGCGATCAACTCACCGAAGTAGAACATTACCACAACCAGTTTCACATCCAGCTCATCAACATTCACGACCTGAAACAATTGGTTAAAGCACATGATCGACGTGTTAGCTTTGAATCCGTCGCCCATCAGGGCCAGATAACCGAAGAAACGCAGCAAGACCACGAATCACTCCTTGAAGAACATAACCGTCTGGAGCTTACACTCAACGAACTTCGCCAGGCCTTTACCGACTTCACTCACCGAACGCAATAGAGGACTGATAATCCGTCCAACTGATCTTTCTCACCGCATGAACTAACGGGGTTCATGGGCAAATCCCCTATTCTTTAAAAAATTTGCCATTCATCATTTAAAACTATTGCCATGCCAGAATTTGATACCTCACACGTAAAAAATATAGTCTTACTGGGCCACGCCGGTACTGGTAAGACCACCTTAGCGGAATGTATGCTGTTTGAAGCAGGGATCATCAACCGCCGCGGTACCATTGAAGAAAAGAATACTGTTGGTGACTATCATGAATTGGAACAAGAGCGAGGTAATTCGATCTTCTCCAAGCTTATGCACACCAAATGGAAAGGGTATAAGATCAATATCATTGATACCCCCGGATATGATGATTTTACAGGGGAAGTGATTTCCGCCCTGCGGGTAGCCGACACCGGTGTCATGCTCCTCAATGCCTCCATGGGAGTTGAAGTAGGAACCGATGTGATCTGGGAATACACCGAAAAATTTAAAACCCCAATGATCCTGGCAGTAAATAAACTCGACCAGGATAAAGCCGATTTTGATCGAACCGTTATGCAGGCCCGTGATCATTTTGGCCCTCATGTCACCGTGGTTCAATACCCCCTCAACCAGGGACTTGGATTCAATGCCATCATCGATGTACTTAAAATGACGATGTACAAATTTCCGATGGAAGGAGGTAAGCCCGAAAAACTACCCATTCCCGAAGAAGAAAAAGAACGCGCCAACAAACTACACCAGGACCTCGTTGAAGCCGTTGCTGTGAATGACGAAACCCTGATGGAACATTACCTCGAAAAAGGCGAATTGGATGAGGATGAAATGCGGGTTGGATTGAAACGCTCACTCATTAACCACGATATCTTCCCTGTGTTCTGTCTTTCTGCAGTCCGCGATATGGGTAGTGGGCGCCTGATGGGTTTCATCGACAATGTATGTCCAAGCGCCAATGAAATGCCTCCTCAATTGACCTCTGCAGGGGATAAACTCGAATGTGACCCGAACGGCCCCGTCTGCTTATTCATTTATAAAACTGTTTCAGAACCCCATGTGGGCGATATGTCCTATTTCAAGGTATTTTCCGGTACGCTGAAGTCTGCCATGGAATTGGTCAATGAATCCACAGGTGTTACCGAGAAATTCAACCAGCTCTTTTTAATGGAAGGGAACAAACGGGTTCCCGTCAATGAGTTGGTTGCCGGAGATATTGGTGCAACGCTTAAACTTAGAAACACTCACGTCAACAACACCTTGCATATCAAAGGCAAGAACCTGGAGCTTGACCCCATTCAATTCCCCAACCCTAATCTCAGCGTGGCCATTGAACCCGCTAAAAAGGGTGACGAGGAAAAACTGGCGCAGGCACTACATCAGTTAAGGGAAGAAGATCCCACGTTTCTGGTGGAAGTATCCCCTGAATTGAAACAAACCCTGGTGTATTGCCAGGGCGATATGCACCTTGCCGTAGCCCGGTGGAAGATCGAAAACCTCCATAAAGTGGAAGTGAAATTCACACGCCCACGGATACCCTACCGGGAAACGATCCGGAAAATGGCCGAAAGCATGTACCGGCATAAAAAACAGTCAGGAGGCGCCGGTCAATTTGGAGAGGTTCATATGCGGATCGAACCCTGGTATGAAGGAATGCCGGATCCAAAAGGTCTGAATGTGAGAGGACGGGATGAATATCCACTAGACTGGGGTGGTAAACTGGTATTCTACAATTGCATAGTGGGTGGCGCCATAGATACCCGCTTTTTGCCCTCGATCATGAAAGGGGTAATGGAAAAAATGCAGGAAGGTCCGTTGACCGGGTCCTATGTCCGGGATATCCGGGTATCTGTATTTGATGGAAAAATGCACCCGGTAGATAGCAATGATATTAGTTTTAAGATCGCTGGTTTGCAGGCATTCCGTTCTGCATTTAATATGGCCGACCCCCAATTGCTCGAGCCGATTTACCATGTGGAAGTACTTTGCCCGGATGACCTCACCGGATCTGTCATGGGTGACCTTCAAACCCGTCGGGCCATTGTGGAGGGCATGGATACCGAAGGACATTTCCAAAAAATCATTGCCCGGGTTCCCTTGGCGGAA
>JANRLV010000090.1:0-31265 GCA_033762195.1 Chitinophagaceae bacterium
GCTTTGGCGCCGGTGGTATTGATCTCGCGGCCGATCTCCTGGAGCACAAAAGAGAGTTTCTTCCCTTTTCCGGCATCGCCCGATTCATTCAGGATGGAAATAAAATAGTCAAGGTGGTTGCGGAGCCTTACCTGCTCTTCGCTGATATCGATCTTTTCGATGTAGTAGATCAATTCCTGTTCCAGCCGGTTCTTATCAAAATTGTCCTTTCCCACTTTTTCATCCATCAGTTTTTCCAGCCCTTCCCTGACCCGTTGCTGACGCAGGGGTTCCAACTTGATGACCTCTTCCTGTTGCAAACGGATATTCTCCATACGAAGCAGGAGGTCTTTTTCCAGTACTTTACCTTCTTCACTCCGGTGCAGGTTCAGGTTGTCAATAGCGGCCCGGATGGCTGTTTCAAATACGCTCCATTCATCACCGGTCAGTGTATCTCCCGTAGGGGTTATGACCTCCGGAAGTTTGATCAGGGTGCTGAGGATATGCGAAGGATCCAGTCCAAGTGTTGCGGAAAGATCTGCCAAAGGCTGGTAATAGGCTTTTGCTAACTCAACGTTTATGCTGACGGGTTTGGCGTTTCCGGTTTCCTTCAGACTGATCGTACAGTCAATACTGCCCCGGTTCAGTTCGTCGGAAAGGATCTTGCGAATGTCAAATTCAAAAGGCTTGAGAAAGGCGGGAAGTTTCAGGTTTAATTCAAACTGTTTCCCATTGAGTGATTTTATATCGATCAGGAAGGTCTTATCTCCAACGGCCCGCTCGGCCCTTCCAAATCCCGTCATGGAACGTAACATAGGCTTTGTATTCTGGTAAAGGTATTTAATGGGTCTGTCTTCGCAAGAAGTTTTTGAATGGTGGAAGAATATCTGTAAAAAAAATCTCCCCCGAAAACGGGGGAGATTAATATGTGGATGGGTTAGTAAGTACCGGGAAAATAAATTCCCGACACAATATTAATAAGAAATTTCCCTATATAGAAAAATTTTCCAAAATATTTTATTCACATTTTAAAACTTGCTGTGGAAAAGGGTAAGGTATTTTCGGTTAGATGAATGGATAAAAAAGGAGAAGAAGGGAAGCGTAGTGGCAATGTTTACCTTTGTTAAAATGTATTCAAATGAAGTTTGATCAACCCGTTTCGGTGGAGTGGATCGCGTCATTTATTGGCGCAAGTATCATTGGAGATACCAATGGAATGGCCACAGGTATGAATGAGATCCATAAGGTGGAAAAAGGAGACCTGGTGTTTGTGGATCATCCGAAGTATTACGATAAATGTATTCAATCGGCAGCGAGTTATATCATCATCAATAAAGCCATGGATTGTCCGCCGGGGAAAGCACTATTGGTAACGGAACAACCTTTTGAGGCCTATTTGCGCCTGGTGGATCATTTTCGTCCATTTAAACCTTCTCTGGTTCCATTTGGCGCTCATTCCAGCGCAGGAGCGGATACGGTCATCATGCCCAACACCTATATCGGCGATCATGTGCTCATTGGGGAACGCTGTGTGATCCATCCCAATGTTACCATCATGGACCATTGTATCATTGGGGATGATGTGGTGATTCAATCGGGTACGGTGATAGGTAGTGATGCCTTTTACTACAATAAAAAGACGGATCGGGAGATCCATTACCGGCGCATGAAAAGTTGTGGCCGGGTAGTGATCGGGGATGGAGTGGAGATCGGCGCCGGTTGTACCATTGACCGGGGCGTAAGTGGCGACACGGTGATCGGGAAGGGTACCAAGATGGATAATATGGTGCATATCGGGCATGATACGGTCATTGGTCGCAACTGTCTGTTCGCAGCACAGGTAGGTATAGCAGGTGCCACAACCATAGAGGACGAGGTCATCCTTTGGGGACAGGTAGGCGTAAGTAAAACACTTACTATCGGTAAGGGTGCCGTATTAATGGCGCAGAGTGGTGTACCCGCCAGTCTGGAAGGAGGCAAAAGTTATTTTGGTTCCCCTGCCATGGATGCCAAAGAAAAAATGAAGGAACTGGTTTGGGTTAAACGCATCCCTGAGTTATGGAAAAAAATAATGGAATAAGTAAGGGTTATTAATCCGGTATATAGTCGTAGGGAAGCATATCACCGATATTCTTCCAGCTCCAGTAACCGAAATTCACCCAATCTCCCTGGTTGTAGTAATAACCATTTTCCGTGATGGTGATATAGTCTTTCAGATCGGCATACGTGATCTGCACCCCCAGGCTACGGGGCAGCCTGAATTTATCGAGGTAATCATTTTCCGGAACTTTTTTGGTGTAGGTGATACTTATTCGCCGGGGGAAATTAATATCTACCTCCGAGGTGCTATCGATACGGGTATAGTATTCCGGGTTGTAGGGTTGTTGTACCTGATCAAATTTGGTTTCGTCTGTTTGACTAAGCAGGCCTACAATAAAACCATCTTCTTTCAGGCTGCGGTCATAATAGGCATGCATAAAATGGAGACGGCTTCCATAATAAGCGGCTTTGCGGTTGGTATGCCACACTTTCATTTCGGCCCGGGTCCCTTGCATTTCCTCAAAAAAGCAATAACCTCGGTAGCTATACTGGCTGTCGGGGTAGCGGTACACAAAGGAATCAAGCTGATATCGTAATATATATCCGAGGGCATTGTTGACCACCACCAGGGGTTCTTCTGCCAGGATCTTGAGTTTATCACTTCGTTTATAGTAGAAGAATTTCAGCGCCTGCGGATTTTGCAAGGTGCATTGTTTAGCAAATGGGGTTGCGCCAATAAACAGGTCGGCGAAAAAGCTTCCATATTTTTCCCATCCGTCCAATACTTCGTTGGAACTACGTATCACGACTTCCTCCATGCTTTTTTCCGCTTTGACCAGGTTAACTACCAGATTGGACACCGGGTCATTGTCCGTTACGCGAATGGTTTGGGATTGATAACCGGTATAGGTCACTATCAGGTCGTAGCCACCCGGGCGCAAACGAAGGGTAAACCCACCTTCCATGCTGGTGCTGGTACCCTGGGTTGTATTTTGGCAAAAAACGGAAGCGCCAAATAGTGGTTGTTGCGAAACAGAGTCAAGTACTTTTCCGGAAACAATAAAACCGTTTTGCGCGTAGGAAGTAGTCCAGAAAAATAAAAGCAGGAATGGAAGGGAAGCGGCTTTCATAGAATTATTGATTGTTAATTATTGATTATTAGGCACAACGAAAACAGGCTGCCATAAAGTTCAATAATTTAAACCTAATTATCAATAATGATGCCTGTATTTAACACAGGCTTTTTGAATGGATTCTTCCAATGGGGTAAAGGAAAATCCCGGCAAGGCCTTGAGTAACTTATCGTTTTGAAAATAGGTCTTGGTTTGTGCAATACGGGCACTTTCGCGGGTAAGTACCGGACGTTCGCCAGTAAAGAAACATCGGATCCCTTCCATTCTCCACGACAATGCACTCAGGAACGGGGTGGCCAGTCGCGAAGGGGCTTTTACGCCAAAACCCGCAGCCATGGTTTCAAATAGTTTTTTGAAGGTCCAATTCTCCGCACTCACAATAAATCGTTGTTCGGTGATATCGGATTCCATCAGTAATACAGCCGCACGGGCCACATCCGCTACATCCACAAAACCATTTATTCCTTCGGTATACCAGGGAAAGCCTTTGTAAATTTTTTTGAAGATGGCCGAACTGCTTTTATCCCAATCGCCAAATCCCAGTATTGTGCTGGGGTTTAGGATCACGGCGGATAAGCCTTCGCCCATACCCCGCCAAACTTCCATTTCGGCCTGTTGTTTGGATCGGGAGTAATGGGTGTTCAATTTACTTTCCACCCATTTCTTTTCTTCATTCACCTGGTCTCCATGCGCGGTACGTCCCAAAGCAGCCACGGAACTAATATGCACCATTCGGGGAACACCCAGCTCTAACGCCAGGTTGACCACATTGGCGGTCCCCTCGCGGTTTACGAGATAGATTTTTTCTTTTCCGCCACTTTCAAAAGAAACCATGGCCGCGGAATGAATAACTGCATCGGCTCCCTTCATGGCTTCTTCCAGCGAAGGGATATCCAACACATCTCCTTCCACCCATTCTATCTTTTCCCATACGGAAGATTCGATATAGGAAGGCACCACAGCTCCCGGGCGACGCAATGCACGAACAGTATGTCCCCGGCCCACCAATTCCCGGGCAATATAGGCCCCTAAAAATCCGGTAGCGCCTGTAAGGGTGATCTTCATTTATGCGTGATTATGGTTTTTGCCAATCATAATATCCCTTGCCGGTCTTTTTCCCCCATTCTCCTTTATCAACTTTTTCTTTCTGAATATAAGAGGGTTTTAATCGTTCAGGTTGCCCCAATTGCTCATAGACCGATTGACTCACGGCATAGTTGACATCATTCCCGATCAGGTCCATCAGTCGGAAAGGGCCCATTCGGAATCCGGCATTTTCAAGCAATTGATCAATCGTTGCCAGATCCGTTTTTCCTTCTTCTGCCATTCGGAGTGATTCGATATAGAATGGCCTGGCTACGCGGTTGACAATAAAACCGGGTGAATCCTTGCAGACCACCGGAATCTTCCCGGTATCGGTACAGAGTTTTTGCAGCGCAAGAATGGTAGCGGGGTCACTATGTGGTGTGGTAACGATCTCTACCAGTTTCATCAGTGGGGCCGGGTTAAAGAAATGCAATCCCACCACGCGTTCGGGGTTGGGTATTTGCCCGGCCAGCGCTTCGATAGAAAGAGAGGAGGTATTACTGGCAAAGATCGCATCCGGTTTATTCCATTTGGCCAGCGAATGAAACAAGGTTGTTTTAGCCTCCGGCTTTTCAATAATGGCTTCGATGATCAGTGGTGCAATACAATCTTCATGTCGGGTGGTAAAACGGATACGGGCAAGCGTCGCATTTTTTTCTGCCGGATCGATCTTCCCTTTTTCTACGCCTTTTTCCAGATCTTTTTCGATCCATTCCCGGGCCCGGTCAAGAAAACTTTGTTCCAGATCAAAAAGGATCACGGAGCGGCCATGCAGGGCAAAATGCTGGGCGATTCCGCTGCCCATGGTTCCGGCCCCGCAAACGCATATCGTTCCGATCATGTGGCGCTGGTGAATTGTTTTAGAAAACGCAGGTCGTTTTCACTGAATAGACGCAGGTCATTTACCCCATATAGCAGCATGGCCGGTCTTTCGATACCCATGCCAAAAGCAAATCCCGTGTATTTATTGCTGTCAATACCACAGTTATCCAATACATTGGGATGAACCATACCACAACCAAGTATCTCTACCCAGCCGGTATATTTACACACCCGGCAACCTTTACTGTTACAGATAAAGCAGCTTACATCCATTTCGGCGCTGGGTTCGGTAAAGGGAAAATAGGAGGGGCGAAAACGCACTTTCACATCCTTGCCATACATTTCCTTGACAAAAAAATACAGAGTTTGTTTCAGGTCGGCAAAGCTCACATGCTCATCAATGTACAACCCTTCCACCTGGTTGAAGAAGCAGTGTGCCCGAGCGCTTACGGTCTCATTCCGGTAAACACGTCCCGGACATACGATACGGATCGGGAGTTTTCCCTTTTCCATTTCTCGTATCTGTACATTGCTGGTATGCGTACGCAACAGCCAGTCGGGGTTTTGAAGTACATAGAATGTATCCTGCATATCCCTCGCCGGATGGTGTTCGGGAAGGTTAAGGGCGGTAAAATTATGCCAGTCATCTTCGATCTCGGGGCCGGTGGCTACAGAAAAGCCCAGTCGTTGAAAGATCGAAACGATCCGGTTACGAACAAGACTGATGGGATGTCGGGTACCTACGGTAATGGGGTCACCGGGTAAACTCATGTCAATCGATGGACCAGCCTGCAGGGCAATGCCATTCAGTGAACTTTGGAGTTCTTCAAAACGGCCTTCTACAAATAGTTTGAAATCATTCAAAACCTGGCCAAATTCCTTTTTCTTTTCTGCCGGCACTTGTTTCATTTCTCCCATGGTGGCCTTAACGATCCCCTTTGTGCCCAGCCATTTGATCCGGAATTCTTCCAGCACCTTGGGATCCGTGGTGGAAAAGGCGGCTACTTCTGCTTTGTAAGAGGCTATTTGGTGGAGTAGGGTGTCCATAGGTGCAAATATAACCAGGATTATTTTGTCGGGTTTCTCAGGTCAAAAATTCAGGGATTTATACCGGATTATTTTGTGCGTTTTTTTACAGGGGAAACGGGGATCAAGCTATTGACTCGGGAAATCCTGTCAATCCTTTCATCCTTGAATTTTCGACCTGAGAATCTCTTCAATGGAATCCTGGTCTATATTTGTGATTATGTCAGACTTCCTCAACATCTCCGACTTCCTTCTCCCCATCAACCGGTTTGAATTATCGTATGACCTGGGGTATAAAGACGGACAGATCGGGAGCGTGATAAAGGTGTATGAAGAAGAGTTTCCCGATCTGGATGAAGCGGATCTGGTGCTCATTGGTTGCGGAGAACAAAGAGGAAACGGGATGCACATGGCCTATAGCTCTGCTCCGGATAGCATTCGCCGGCAATTCTATGCCCAGTATTTCTGGCATACCGATATCCGGCTGGCCGATATCGGCAACCTCAAGAAAGGAGCCAACCTTCCTGATACCTATGCCGCCTTGAAGACGGTGATCAACGAACTGATCAATGAAGGAAAAACCGTGATCATCCTGGGCGGCTCACACGATCTGACCCTTGCCCAGTACCATGCCTATGGGCAGAATAAAAAAATCGTGGAAGCCACCTGCGTGGATGCCCTGATTGACCTGAACCTGGAATCAGATTTTCGCTGTGATAATTTTCTGATGGAAATGCTCACCGGTGAACCCAACTACATCCGTCACTATAACCATATCGGCTTTCAAAGTTATTATATCCATCCCCGGGTGTTGGAAACCATGGACAAGCTGCGTTTTGATTGTTACCGGGTCGGACATGTAAAGGAAAGCATTGAAGAAATGGAGCCCGTTCTTCGCAACTCCCAACTCTTTAGCTTTGATATTTCAGCCATTGCCCATGCCTTCGCCCCGGCAAATGTGGATTCGCCCAATGGATTCAATGGGGAAGATGCCTGCACCCTTATGCGCTATGCCGGAATGAGCCCCCAGGTGAATACGGTAGGTATTTATGGCTATGATCCCGATCGGGATCAACATGACCTGACGGCCAAACAGATCGCACAAATGATCTGGTACCTGATGGATGGACGAGGCCGAGGAAAAAGAGAAGCCAAACTCGATGAGAAGGATTCATTCAATGAATATCATATGGCCTTTGCCGAGGTAGAGACCATTTTTCTGCAAAGCAAAAAGACCGGGCGGTGGTGGATGCAATTACCCGATAAACAATTCATCGCCTGTAGTTATAAAGATTATCTCCTCGCCAGCAGCAATGAAATACCTGAGCGGTGGTTGCGGGCGCAGGAGCGGTCGTGAGACGTGAATAGTGAATAGTGAATGGTGAATGGTGAATGGTGAATGGTGAATGGTGAATGGTTGAAAAAGTTTTGGGTTGTAAGTTATAAGTTTTTAGTTTCACTATTCACTATTCACTATTCACACCTCACCATACAAAAATCGCCCCCCAATGACCCCCATCTCCACCGGTATCGCCTCCTATGGAATGAGTGGAAAACTCTTTCATGCTCCCTTTATTGATGTACACCCTGGATTTGAGCTGAGCGGTATTGTTGAGCGGAACCGTACAGATTCCCGGGCAAGATACCCGGATTCAAAATTATTCCGATCATTTGAAGAACTCCTGGCAGATGATCATATCGAGTTGGTTATTGTGAATACACCCACACTTACCCATTTTGACTATACAAAAGCGGCGCTGCTGGCAGGAAAGAAAGTGATCGTGGAAAAACCTTTTACGGTGGAGTTAAAAGAAGCAGAGGAACTGGCCGAGTTGGCAGATAAAAAGGGATTGTTTCTCTGTGTGTACCAAAACCGTCGGTATGACGGTGATTATTTGAGTGTAAAGAATGTAGTAGAGAAAAAGTTGTTGGGTGACCTGCGCGAAGTGGAGATCCGGTATGACCGGTACCGCCCTCACGCCGCCGGTAAACCTCATAAGGAAGGAGAACTTCCCGGGGCAGGTATCATTTACGATCTGGGTCCTCACCTCATTGACCAGGCCCTGCAATTGTTTGGCTGGCCCAAAGCAGTCTTTGCCGATATCTGGCGTATGCGCCCCGATGTTCAGGCGACGGATTATTTTGAGATACTGTTCTACTATTCCGATTTCCGCGTTCGGTTAAAAGCTACCTGTATCGCCCGTGAACCATTTCCGGCCTATAGCCTGCATGGCATGAAAGGAAGTTTTTTCCAGGAGCGTTCAGATCAACAGGAGCAGAAACTATTGGCCGAAGTGCGGCCTTCTTTTGAGAATTGGTGCGGGGAACTAACACAACCAGATGGTTTATTGCACACCGAGATTGATGGGCAGGTAACAAGACAACAAACTATTTCCAAGCCCGGGAATTATATGTACTACTTTGATGATGTCTATAAGGCACTAACCGGCCAGGCACCCAATCCTGTGCCAGTTGCGGATGGTGTAAAGACTATCCGAATCATTGATGCAGCCTGGAGGAGTTCGAAGGAAGGAAGGGGGGTGGAGGTTTGATGACTGATGACAGATGACGGATGACGGATGGCGGATGGCGGAGGCTTGCTGTGCGAGACCTCTGGTCTCGCACGATTCTCCCGTCGCCTCTGGCGACTCGAATAACAACAATTTCCTTTTATATATAATAAACTATAATCGCCGCCAGAGGCGGCTTTCTGTAGGTGCGAGACCAGAGGTCTCGCACAGCAAGCCTCCGTCATCTGTCATCTGTCATCCGTCATCTGTCATCCGTCATCCTACTTCCTAAACATCCTCTCCAACCCTTCCTCCGTAAATTCCAGGAATACAGGGCTGCCATCGGGAGTGGCATTGGGTTGTTGGCAAGCAAAGAGATCGGTGAGGAGTATGCGCATTTCGCGCTGGGTAAGACGCGTGCCGGGGCGGATGGATTGTTGACGGGCGAGGGAACGTATCAGTTTTTCCCTTTTTGAGAATTTAAGATCGCTGCTGAAATGCTTGTATTGTTCCAGCATAAAATCGATCACCACCTTTTCATTTCCCTGCTCCACATCGGCGGGGGTTCCCTGGATCACAAAACTATTTTTTCCAAAAGGCTCAATGCTATAACCAAGTACCAGCAGGTCGGGGATCAACTCCTGCAGAATGACCGCATCGGCCGGTGAAAGGTCGAGGGTGATGGGAAAAAGACTTCGTTGGGTAGCCATGGGCTTGCCCTCGGCGGCCGCGATCATTTTTTCATACAATACCCGCTCATGGGCCGACTGTTGGTGGATCAGTTTAAAACTGTTTCCAACCGGTAGCAGGATATACGTATTCAGTAACTGGGTCAACTCCGTATCTTCTGATAAAGCGATGTTGGCCAGGCTTGGCATGGTAGGTTCTGTGGGCGGACCGGTTTTGGTTGGATCAAATTCTTTGTCGGTTGACCCTGCATAATCCGACCAGCTACCCAGATCACTTCTGGGGCTTTTTTCTATAAAATGCGCCTGATGCTTTTGCGTAAACCCTTTATACAGAGAGGAGGAAACCGCCTGTGATTTTTTATCATCGGTAAACGGTTGTTGTACAGATGACAATTGCTGGATCGAGGCATCAAGGTCAAAATCCAGTGTGGGTGTTACACTAAATTGGGCGAGTGCGTGTTTAATGGCTGCCTGTACAAACGCGTACACGATCTTTTCATCTTCAAATTTGATCTCCTGTTTGGTGGGGTGTACGTTCACATCTACCTGCTCCGGATCCAGGTCAATAAAAAGTACATAGGCCGGAAAGCTATCTGCCGGGATCATTTCCTGAAAGGCACTCATCACCGCATGGTGGAGATAGGGGCTTTTAATAAAACGGCTATTAACAAAAAAGTATTGATCACCCCGGGTTTTCTTGGCGGTCTCAGGTTTTCCTACAAATCCATAAATATTCAGATAATCCGTTTCCTCTTTTACTGTCACCAGTTTAGCGGCATAATTGTTTCCCAGCAGTTGAACGATGCGTTGCTTGGGGCTACCGCTATCAAGGTGGAAGAGTTGCTGTCCATTGCTGCTGAGGGAAAAGAAGATCTCCGGAAAGGCCATGGCCACCCGCGTAAATTCATCCAGGATATGGCGTAATTCAGCGGCATTGCTTTTCAAAAAATTCCGGCGGGCAGGTACATTGAAGAAAAGGTTCTTCATGGCGATGCTGGTACCAGGTTGGCAGGCTATAGGTTCCTGTTTTTTTACCGCACTGTTTTCAACCTCCAGATAGGTGCCGGTGCTGTCTTCCGCTCTTCTCGTTTTCAATTCAACTTGTGCCACCGCCGCTATGGAAGCCAGGGCTTCGCCCCGGAAACCCATGGTCCGTATCCGAAACAGATCTTCAATCTGACGGATCTTGGATGTGGCATGCCGTTCAAAACACATCCGGGCATCGGTCTCACTCATGCCTTTGCCATTATCCACTACCTGAACGAGTGATTTGCCCGCATCATTAATGAATAATTTGATCTCCGTGGCACCGGAATCCACCGCATTTTCCAATAGCTCCTTTACCGCGCTGGCAGGCCGTTGAATGACCTCGCCCGCGGCGATCTGGTTGGCTAGGTTATCAGGGAGAAGTTGTATGATATCAGACACCGGACAAAGGTATTATTAAAAATCGTGAATCGTGAGGGGTGAGGCGTGAGTTTCGTGAGGCGTGAGGCGTGAGGCGTGAGTTTCGTGAGAGGGGAGACGTGAGGGGGTGAATAGTGAATAGTGAATAGGAATGCTGTAAATTTACAGGTATGCGTTTCTTATTATTTGCCGCCAGTTTCTTTCTGGCTTCTTATTGCCAGAGTCAATTTTCTTCCCGCCTTTCAGAATCAGAATGGGTAGATAGTGTGTTCAATTCACTGAATAAAGATCAAAAGATCGCGCAATTAATGATCATCCGCGCGCATTCTGATAAAGGAGATGAGTATGCGGAAAAAGTCGCGGCCATTATTCGCCAGTACAATGTGGGCGGGCTCTGTTTCTTTCAGGGAGGCCCGGTACGGCAGGCCAATTATACCAACTACTATCAATCCATTGCGCAAACACCCCTGATGGTGACCATTGATGGCGAATGGGGCGTTGGTATGCGGCTGGATAGCGTCATTAAATTCCCCTATCAACTCACCTTGGGAGCGCTATCAGACACCACCCTGGTGTACCAGATGGGACTTGCTGTAGGAGAACAATGCAAGCGCCTGGGTATTCATGTCAACTATGCGCCGGTAGTGGATATCAATAATAACCCCAATAACCCCGTGATCGGATATCGTTCTTTTGGTGAAGACAAATACAAGGTAGCCCGTCTGGGTGTAGCTTACATGCGGGGTATGCAGGATGCCGGAATCATGGCCTGTGCCAAGCATTTTCCCGGGCACGGGGATGTAGATGTTGACTCACACTATGATCTTCCCATTGTGAACAAGACCCGGGGCCAATTGGACTCCATGGAGCTGATGCCCTTCAAAGCGTTATTGGATGCAGGTGTAGGCAGCGTCATGGTCGCGCACCTTTCCATTCCTTCGTTGGATGCTTCGCCCAATGTGGCCACCTCTATTTCAGGTCCGGCAGTGAATGGACTGTTGAGAAATGAGTTGGGTTTTGCCGGTCTCACATTTACTGATGCGCTCGAGATGAAGGGCGTGGCAAAGTATTTTCCCGGAGGCACCATTGCTGTCGAAGCCCTGGTGGCCGGTAATGATATGCTTTGTTTACCGGAGGATGTTCCAGCCGCCATCAAGGCTATCAAAGCTGCGATCAAACAAAAAAGATTGAACTGGGCCATCCTGGATGCAAAAGTAAAAAAGGCCCTTCGGGCCAAGTATCAATTGGGTTTACCCAATCAGTCACTCATCGATACACGTAACCTGACCGCAGACCTGAATAAAAGAACGGATAAGATCCGTGAAGCAGTAGCGCGGGGAACGATTACGTTGGTACAATCTGAAACCGGGATATTGCCCGTGCTGCGCGATAAGAAAGTGGCTTATGTTGGAATTGGCCTGTCGACCCTGAATACATTTGGCACCCGAATACAGCAGGATCATCAGGCGGATACTTATTTATTTTCCTATAAGGATTCAGCAGAAAAAGCCCAGGCGATCCTGGCCTCCCTTCAAAAGGGCCAGTACCAGGAAGTCGTGATCGGGGTGCATGGTTTTTCACTTCGGCCAGCCAATCAATATAATATTTCCAGTGCGGCACTCGATTTTTATCACCAGTTACAGGCTTTGCCTTCCGTTACACTGGTCTTTGGTAATGTGCTTTCGCTGTCCTATTTCGCAGAGGCAAAGAACCTGGTCGCCTGCTACCAGGATGATGATATAACAGCCAATACAGCAGCCGATCTTTTAAAAGGCCGGATCACCCCCCAGGGGGTATTGCCGGTTTCGGTGGCTGGTAAAAAATTTGGCGAAGGCATCATTTATCATAAACAAAGCATTTCCCTGCACTCGCCCTCCATGCCCCTCCTGGGAAAAATTGATTCGATTGTGAATGATGCCCTGGTACGAAAAGCTTTTCCGGGTTGTGTGATTCTTGCGGCGAAAGATGGGGCCATTGTTTACCAGAAAGCCTTTGGCCAGATCGGTTATCCGGGCGAAAGGAACATGAGCATTAATGATATTTTTGACCTGGCCTCGGTTACCAAGGTAAGCGCCACTACCCTGGCCGTGATGAAACTATATGACCAGGGCAAACTGGAGCTGGATAAAACCCTGGGTGACTACCTGGATATAGTAAAAGGCACCGATAAGGCAAACCTTAAGCTGCGGGATGTACTGCTGCATCGTGCGGGACTCGTACCTTTTATTCCTTTTTATAAAGAAGTCATCGATACGAGTACAGGGATACCTTCTTCAGTTTATTTTTCCAAGGAAAGAACCGGAGCATTCACCGTACGCGTCGCTGAAGACCTGTACATGCGCCAGGATTACCAGGATACCATGTTTCAACGGATATTGAAAAGTCCGCTGGGCACGCGGGGTAAGTATGTGTACAGTGACAATGATTTTATCTTTTTGGGAAAAGTAGTGGAAGCTATTTCAGGTAAACCGCTGGATGTATTTGTGCGCCAGGAATTCTATGAAAAAATGGGATTACTATCCTTGGGATTCAAACCCAGAGAGAAGTATCCTCTTGATCAGATCATTCCGACCGAGACGGAACCTCATTTCCGAAAACAAGCGATAAGGGGCGATGTGCATGATGAAGGGGCGTCGATGTTTGGCGGTGTGGCTGGGCATGCCGGACTATTCTCGGATGCCTATGACCTCGCCACCTTGTATCAAATGCTGCTCAATGGTGGAGTGCTCAATGGGAAAAGATATCTCTCCGAGAAAACGATAAAACTCTTTACGGCCTATGGTTCCAATGATTCCAGAAGGGGATTGGGGTTTGATAAACCGGAACGGGAATTAAAAAAAGGACAGGAGCCCTATCCCAGTGAATTCGCCTCTCCGGCAACTTATGGGCATACTGGGTTTACCGGTACTTGTGTATGGGTGGATCCAGAAAAGAAGATCGTGTATGTTTTTCTGTCCAATCGTGTTAACCCCACAAGGAATAATCGGGTCCTATTGGACCTGAATGTGCGAGGTAAAGTGCAGGACGCCTTGTTTGAGGTGTTTAACCGCTAAGACTTAACTTCCCTGTTTACGATTATTACCACCCGTATTACCACCCGGGCGACGGTTTCTGTTCTGCCCTTGGTTGGGGTTTCTGTTTCCACCACCACCTTGTTGCGGTTTACGGGGTTGCTGTTGTTGTTGCTGGGATGATTGTTGATTTCCGCCGCCACCTTGTTGGGGTCTGCGGGGCTGTTGCTGTTGTTTGTGCCGGCGTTTACGGTCGGCTTTTTCCAGACTGCGCAAACTGATCTGGCCCACCACATCCACAAATTCAGGCTCTACTTCTTTTTGTTTGGACGAAGTGACTTCCACCGCTTCAAGTTCATCGGGGATGATGCCCTGTCTGTTGAGGGATTTGATCTTAACCGCTCTTTCAATGGGCACCGGGTATTGTTTACTGCTATCGGGCAGCATATACCACATCAGGTTCTTGAAAATATCTTTTTTGATCAGGTTGGCATTGCCTTTAGCTACCTGGATCGTATCACAATCGTTGGGGAAGCCCTGGAGGGCATCCAGGTAGGTATCGAGTTCGTAGTTGAGACAACATTTCAACCTTCCACACTGACCGGATAGTTTGGTCTGGTTGATGGACAGGTTTTGGTAACGTGCCGCGGCCGTATTTACCGATTTAAAATCAGTTAGCCAGGTACTGCAGCAAAGTTCGCGGCCGCAACTACCGATTCCACCCACTTTGGAACTTTCCTGGCGGGCACCGATCTGGCGCATTTCCACTTTTACTTTGAATTCCGATGCGTACACTTTGATCAACTCCCGGAAATCCACACGTCCATCAGCGATATAGAAAAAGGTCGCTTTGCGTCCATCGGCCTGTATCTCCACTTCACTGATCTTCATGTCCAGCTTCAACTGCCGGGTAATGGCCCGGGCGCGGATCAGAGCTTCTTTTTCGCGTGATTTGGTATGTCTCCAGGTATCTATATCCCGATCGCTCGATGGCCTCAGGACTTTCTTGATCTCTTCACTTTGTTCTTTTACCCCGCGTTTCTTCATTTGCAGGCGTACCACTTCTCCGGTCAGGGACACTTCGCCCACATCGAAGCCACTTACCCCTTCCACTGTGATAAAATCGCCTTTCTCAAATAAATGCAAGGTGGTATTGCGGAAAAAATCTTTCCGGCTACCATTATTGAAGCTTACCTCAATGATGCGGCAATAGCTGTCCTGATCTACCATGGGCAGATTGTTCAGCCAATCGTAGGCATTCATCCGATTGCAACTACCTGTGCTGCAACCACCATTGCTCTTACATCCTTTAGGGGAACAGTTTCCGCAACCCATTCAGCCGGATAAAAATTATTTTAAATAATAGATTGGGATGGGAGGAGACGCCTGCTGTGGTAATATTTATATTGATTCGCAGAGAAAACAAGGAATCAGCCACTTACACAAAACCTCACCGCCCAATCCTGACCCTCCTTTCCGCACTTGCCATTTCCGGGGTCAATGATTCAAAAATACAATTTTGTCCTGAATGATATGGTAAAGTTTGATCGTAAGGGCATGAAAGAGCATTTTCGCATTAGCATTTCTTTCTATATAATAACTGGCCTTATCCAGCTCTTCCACCAGGGCCTGTTGCTGTTCCAGGTTGGCTATTTTATTGAGACGGTGGGCAAAATCCAGTTCTTTTTCGGGTAAAGGTAGATTTCCCATCACCCTGAGCCGGATGGCCTGCTGGAGCAGGTGATTGAAATACCGGAGGAATTGTTTCTGTTTTTCCCGTCCAAGCCGGCTTACCTCCTCCACCCATTTGGTCTGGGCTACGGGTCCGGTTTTCAGGGTGGCATTCAGCCAATCGCGGAGCAGGGACTGCCAATCTTCTTCGGCATGCTGGAGCAATTGGAGGGCTTCCCGGTAGTTACCCTCGCTTATACCTGCCGTCTGGTGTGCCAGGTCAGGCGCGGTCTTGTTTCTTTCGATCAGGGCTGAAGCGATCTCCTGGTCAGTCAGTGCCGGGATCTTTATTAATTGGCAACGCGAAAGGATGGTGGGCAGAATGAGCGACTCGTTTTCGGCCACTAATATAAATAACGTATCAGGTGGTGGCTCCTCGATCAGCTTGAGTAGTTTGTTTCCTTCATTGCCCAGGTATTCGGGCATCCACATGATGAGCACCTTGTAATCACTCTCAAAACTCTTCAGGCTAAGTTTGCGGAGGATATCATTACACTCTGCCGCGGTAATATTGCCTTGTTTATTTTCTGCCCCAATAAACTGAAGCCAGTCGAATACATTGCCGTAAGGATACGATTTGAAGAACTCCCTCCATTCTGTAATATAATCTGTGCTGAGCGGAGGGGTACTGGGCTTTTTTGTTACAACAGGATAGGCATAGTGAATATCAGGATGTATCAGTTCCCTGGCCTTGGTACAGGCAGAGCAAACGCCACAGGCATCTTCGCCTTTTTGCGCACAAACAAGATATTGAGCCAGTGCATAGGCCAACCCTAAGGCACCATTTCCTTCTTTTCCCAAAAACAACAAGGCATGGCTAAGCCTGTTCTGGGTAATGAGTTCTTTGAGGTCATTCTTCACGGCCTCCTGGCCTATTACATCGCGAAAGGACATGCAGCGAAATTAGGGGATTACCCCCTAAACTTATTTAAGTTAACTTTGTTACTCACGAAAACACACGATCATGAAAACGCTTCTTCTCGCCATTGCCCTGTTCTTTGTCGCCACCTCTGTATATGACTTCAAAGTTCTTGGCCTCGAAGGCGGTGAGATCGATCTTTCAAAATACAAAGGCAAAAAGATCCTGATCGTGAATACCGCCTCTAAATGCGGGTACACCTACCAATATGAGGGATTGGAAAAACTCTACACCACTTACAAGGATAAACTGGTGATCATTGGATTTCCTGCCAATAATTTCCGGCAGCAAGAGCCAGGTACCAATGACGAGATTGCTGAATTCTGCAAAAAGAATTATGGAGTTAGCTTCCCGATGGCGGAAAAGGTCTCTGTAAAAGGCGATGATATCCATCCGCTCTTTAAATACCTCGTGGCCGAAGCAGAAGCTAAGGGTATCACTGATCCCATCAAATGGAATTTCACCAAATTTCTGGTAGATGAAAAAGGAAAACTGATCACGGTGTTTTCCTCAAAGGTGGAGCCAATGAGTGAGGAGGTGACGAAGTATTTGAACTAAGGACGTGAGACGTGAAGCGTGAGAAGTGAGGCGTCAGTAGTAAGGGGCGAAATAAGTTGTAAGTTTCCTACTCACGATTCATGTCTTACGCCTCACGTTGACTACTGCCTTTCATAGCACCCCAGATCAGGTAATCCCACGGGACGCGGCTTTCCATCAAGGTCAATGGAAATGGAACTGTTAACTCCGGCGTTCAAAACCGGGGAGTTATCTCTTAACCTGAAATTGTAGTATTGCTTACTGGTATTGATGCTATCAAAAGCCGGGGGTAGATTATTGAAGTTGGAAATGGAGTTGATCCCCGATGGTTCCTGCGCCTGCTTCCACAGATTATGATCAAAGGTCACATTGAATGGATCGGAGCCTACTTTAAGCACGGTCACTTCATTTTCCACAATGCCATTATCCCCCCAAAAGATACAATTGCGGAAGGTGGCTGTCAGGTTAGCCGTTACCGGGATATTGTTTGCCGATACATAGTTAGTGAGCAGCAGAACCGGGTCCTTGTGAACCAGGTAAGTGTTTGAATAACTGGCGACCGTACAATGTTCAAAGAGATAGTTTCCGCCTTTGACCAACATCAGGTTCTTGCCACAATTGCTGATCAGGCAATTTCGGGCGCTGATGGCACTGTTGAGTGAAAGGATGCCGGCATCGTAGGCGTTTTCAATGATACATTCCCGCAACGTGAGTTTTGGATTGGCATTGATCGAAGGATCCTGAACCGCTATAGCCTGATAGGCATTTTTGATAACAGCATATTGAAAGGTGTTATCATGACTGGTAGGGGTAAAGAAGATCCCTGGCCAGGAAGCCGGAAAATCGGCATACGGCAGGTCTAGCCTGTCTCCCTGAAAATATACCCTGTCTATACTGTCCTTTTCCCCGTTGACCTGTAAACTACCATCAATGATGAGTGGCGCATCGGCATGTACATAGATGCGACAGCCTTTTTCTATTTGCAGAAGTCCTGAAGTAGAAACTTCTAATGAACCCAGTATCACATAGGGCAGGTCATTGGTCCAGGTCTCTGTTCCGGTTACTACTTTATCACGGAAAAAGTGTGCATTTTGCCCCCAGGCTTCCAATTGAACAAATTGTTCATTGCCATTATAAGCAATGCGTACACTATCGCGTACAATAAAAGGAAGAATATCGGTGCTGGGGTCTATGCGGAGATTGACATATACATAAGTGCTGTCATTCGGCGCCAGTTCCAGGTCTTGTATTTCGGGCCCGGGGGTGCCATCCGCATTGATGTGATATACGGAACCAGCTCCACCCATGATACGGATGGAGGAGATCAATAATTTTTGGTCATTGTCGTTCCGAACCTTGAAATATTGGGTGACCGAGCCAGCCGTAGTGAATACTGTATCAAAGTGCAGGGTATCTGCACTCAAAGTTACCCGGGCATCCGGGCTGGTGATAAAGCTATCCTTCCGGCAGGAAAAGAAGATCAGGAGAAATAAGGGAAGCGGAAGGATTTTGCGCATGGGTCAAAATTAACCATTTATCTGTATTGCCGTTAGCTCCCGGCTATACAGAGTACGGCGATATGAAGGGTAATATTTTCAGCTTTTAAAATTTCCTGGCCACAGGAATCAAGCGTTGCACCCGTTGTCACCACATCATCCACAAGAAGAAGGGACTTTCCTTTTATGGCGGCAGGGTCCTTTAACTCAAATTTCCCATCTATGTTCTTCCATCTTTCCAATCTCCCTTTTTTGGTTTGTGTTTCTGTATGCTCCGGACGAATGACAACATCACTCCATACCGGCAGTCCGGTCACCAACGAAATTCCTTCACTGATCAGTTGTGCCTGGTTATACCCTCTTATTCTTTCTTTTTTGGGAAACAAGGGTAAAGGGATCAATGCATCCAACGAACCCGGAGCATGGAATTGCGCAATGGCCTTACCCAGGTTTTTTCCCAGTTGTATGGCCAGGGCCCGATTGCCTTTGTATTTTATTTCGTGTAATAATTTTTGAATGGCGCCGCCCTTATTGAAGTAATACAGACTGGATGCAGAGCGAAGGGGCAAGCGACCCCAGAATAATTTCTCTACGGGATTGTCAGGCAAACCGGTGAACCCGGTTTCGGGAAGATCGAGGAGGCAGGGGCCGCAGACTTCGCTGTCTCTTTCGAGCAGGTCTGATTGACAGGAGGCACAGGTATGGGGGAAGAGGAGGGAAAGCATAGGGGTATAGATTTCACGAATTGTGACGAATTAAACGAATTGCACGAATTCTTTGCGCGCCACAGGAAACGAATCCGTGAAATCGACGCAATCAAATGAGTTTTCGAACCTAGTTACGAAAACAAATAACGGTACAACTCTTCTACACGCCCCATAGGTACAACTTCGATATCAAACTTTTTGGAGGAGGGGCTTCTGGAATTGTATTTGGAGACGATGATCTTTTCAAATCCCAGTTTTTCTGCTTCGGCAATGCGTTGATCAATCCGGTTAACGGCGCGGATCTCACCACTAAGGCCTACTTCGCCGGCAAAACACATATTGGAAGGCAGGACGGCATCTTCGTAAGAGGAAAGCAAGGCACAGAGTACGGCAAGATCAATGGAGGGGTCTTCGACCTTTATGCCACCTGCAATGTTGAGGAATACATCTTTTACGCCAAAATGGAAACCACCTCTTTTTTCCAACACTGCCAGGAGCAACTGCAGGCGACGCAGATCAAAACCACTGACGGTGCGTTGCGGGGTGCCATATACAGATTGGGTCACCAGGGCCTGGACCTCGATCAATAAAGGACGCATGCCTTCGATGGTAGCAGCAATAGCGATACCACTCAGGGCTTCTTCTTTTTGGGTGATGAGTATCTCGCTGGGATTGGACACGACCCGCATACCGGCATCGGTCATTTCATAAATACCTAATTCGGCCGTGCTGCCAAACCGATTCTTCAGGGTGCGTATGATGCGGTAAGCATAGTGGCGGTCGCCTTCGAACTGAAGGACCGTGTCAACCATATGTTCTAATATCTTGGGACCCGCTATGGAACCATCCTTGGTGATATGTCCGATAAGGAATACCGGAGTATTGGTTTCCTTGGCAAATCGCTGAAATTCCGCCGTGCATTCCCGTATCTGCGAAACACTTCCCGGGGAGGATTCAATGAATGGAGTATGGAGGGTTTGGATCGAATCAATTATGACCAAACCCGGTTTTAGTTTTTTGATCTCCTGGAAAATGATCTGTGTGGAAGTTTCAGTCAGCAGGTAAAAATCTTCATTGGAGCGGTGTAAACGATCCGCCCGCATCTTGATCTGTTGCTCACTTTCCTCTCCGCTTATATAAAGTGTGCTGACCCCGGTTAACTCCAACCCGCTTTGCAGAAAGAGGGTTGATTTTCCAATACCCGGTTCACCAGCGATCAGGACAAGACTTCCAGGTACGATGCCACCACCCAGTACGCGATTGAGCTCTTTATCATTTGTAGCGATCCGTTTTTCTTCACCTGCTTGTACGTCCTGTAACGGAATGGTGCGTTGAATTCTTTTTCCTTCATGATAATCTTTCCAATCCTTGTCCTTTCCTTTTACTTCCTTTTGTACCACTTCTTCCACAAATGTGTTCCATTGCAAACAGGAAGGGCATTGCCCTAACCACTTCACACTTTCATGTCCACAGTTTTGACAAAAGAATGTTGATCTTGCCTTGCTCATGCGCTAAAGATAACATGATGAAAAGTAAAACGAGTTGTAAAAACGGGATGTAAAAATGGATTTTCTACATGCAGAATGGAGGAAAAAAACAGAGAAAATTATACAAAGTAAAAAGGGCCGATCTGACGATCGACCCTTTTACTTACTAACCCATTAAATTCTGGTACTAAATTACAAATCTGCGGGGGATAACAAAATAAATTTTTGCTCCTGTTGATAACTTCAAGGCCTAAAATCGGCCCTAAAATCAGGCATTAATTTTCTAAAAAATCTCTATAAATAAATGATTTATAATAAATTACAAATTATCACATTTTTAAATTGATTCACTCAATCCCACAGGAGAATTTTTTTTAATTTAATACACGAAGGATTTCGTATATGACATATCGGCGGGGGCTGTTTTTTGGGGTGACAAGGCTTCCGGGAAAGGGGTTTGGAGGGAGATTTGATACCTATTTTTATTAAAAAAGAGATATGACACCGAGTATCATGTTGGTTTCGATTTTATTCATTGGACTAAGCCTGGTCGTTTCGATGATTTTGCGCGGAAAGTTCAAGACCTATGGCAAGATTCCTTTGTCGAATGGGCTGACCGGACGCCAGGTGGCGGAGAAGATGTTGAAGGAGAATGGGATCTACGATGTGCAGGTCACTTCTGTTCAGGGATTTTTGAGTGACCACTACAATCCGGTCAACAAAACCGTGAATTTGAGTCCCGAAGTCTATAATAGTTCCTCGATAGCCGCTGCTGCTGTGGCCGCACACGAGTGCGGTCATGCGGTACAACACGCTCAGGCTTATGCCTGGTTGACCATGCGGAGTAAACTGGTGCCGGCCGTCCAGTTCAGTTCGGGTATAATTAATATAGCACTCCTGGTGGGTGTGGCTCTGGCCTTAGCTGGAATGCCTGTTTTTCTCCTGATTGCCATTGGGTTACTGGCTGTTACCGTGGTTTTTTCTCTGATCACGCTCCCGGTTGAGTTTGACGCCAGCCGCAGGGCTATGGCCTGGTTAAACGGTACCAATGTGGCCAATGCCTCGGAATACCCCAAGGCAAAAGACGCATTGAATTGGGCAGCAATGACTTATGTGGTTGCGGCCCTGGCTGCTGTGGTCAACCTGCTACAGTATATCATGTTGTTTCTCAATAGCCGAGACCGTAGTTAAGGAATTCTAAAATATTGATCGAAGGCAATTTTTTTATTTAAAAGGCCGTGCAGCATGTTGCACGGCCTTTTGTCTTAAGATATTTATATATTTTATTTATTTTTATCCCGTACCCGCTCAGATTGACTGCCTTAACGCTTTTTTTATTTTAACCAAACTACCAAACAACATGAGAAAACTCCTGACTCTGATGGTGGCTTTTTGTGCTACCGTTTCGGTCTTTGCCCAGGGTGTCGTAAAGGGCAAGGTTACCGATGACAAGGGGGCCCCTGTTCCGGGTGCTTCCGTGATTATCCAGGGTACCCAGACTGGTACCAGTACTTCCAATGATGGAACTTTTGAATTGAACATTCCTTCAGCCTCGACAGTGCTGGAGATCTCTGCCGTAACTTTTGGTACCCAGACATTGAATGTCAGGGCCGGGCAGACAGTTAGTATTTCCCTGGTAAATGAGTCTAAATTATTGGATGATGTGATCGTAACCGGTGTAGCGGGTGCTACAAACCGGAAAAAGATGACTGTATCCGTTACTAAAGTAGGTGAAGAGCGGTTGAAGATCGTTCCAGCTACTTCTGCTGCCAGTGCCCTTTCGGGTAAGGTGGCTGGTGTACGGGTGAATTCTACCGGTGGTTCTCCCGGTGGTAATATTGATGTATTGCTTCGCGGTGATAACAACCTGAACGTTGGGTCCAGCCCGATGATCCTGGTAGATGGGGTTATCCTGAATGGTGCACTGACCGATATCAACGTGGATGATATTGAATCCATGGAGGTGGTAAAAGGTGCTGCTGCCGCTTCGCTCTATGGTTCCCGCGCGGGTAACGGGGTTATCTCCATTACAACCAAAAGAGGTAACCGTACTGAAATTGGAACAACCGCCGTTACGATCCGTAACGAAGTAGGTTTCCAAAACCTTCAGCGCTATATTGACCTCTCCGAAAGCCATGCCTTTAACCTGGCCAGCGATTGGCAGAGTGTTTCCAATTATACCAAATATGCAGGCGTAACTTATCCCTCCAACTACCTGGGTGGTTTTGCTCCCGGTTTGAGCGGATCTCGTTCGATCAAAGCTGACCACTATATGGATAATCCTTTTGCCCTGAATATCGATCAGCAGAAGGAGTTCTTCAATACCGGTACAAACTATACCAACTTTGTAGGTATATCTACCCGGTCCAAACTGACCAATATGTATGCTTCCTTTGAGAACAACTCACAGGAAGGTATCATTCAATACACCAGTGGTTACAAACGTCAGAACTTCCGTTTGAACATTGACCATCAGGTGGCTCCCTGGTTGAAGTTCTCGGCTTCTAACCTCTTCATCAGCACCAAGACGCAATACCCCGGTGATGGTGGTGGTATCTTCTTTAATATTGTTTTGGCTGAGCCCGACAATAACCTGAAGCTCGACAACCCCGACGGTCAGCCCTACCTGATCCGTCACAACCCTTTCAGCAACGAAAGAAACCCGCTCTATTCCGTATGGAAAAACAAACGGGATGACTTTACCCGTCGCTGGATCGGTAACTACAGCACCAATATCAAACTCGCTAAATGGATCAATGTGGACCTGACTCACACCATTGAGATCGAGAACTATCGTTATACCAGCTATGCTCCTTATGATACCTGGATCGTGGCCAACGGTGGTACCGCTCCAACATATGGTATGAGCTATAGTGAAGGAAGCCTGTATAAATATTCAGAAGAGAATAATAGCCAGAATACACAGGCGACCATCAACATGATGCACAAGTTCAATAACCTGCGCGTCACCGGTAAACTGTCATATCTGTTTGAGAATAAGCATTATGAATATTTTGATGTAAGTGCATCTCAGTTTTCATACCCGGATATCCCAGACTTCAGCAACTTCTTACCTACCAATCCGCACAGTTATTCCTCTGGTATTCAGGACATCCGTGCAAGGAACTATTTCGCGATCCTTGGTTTGGATTACAAAGACAAACTGTTGTTTGATGGTATGGGTCGTTATGATGGTTCTTCCCTGTTTGGATCGGAAGAAAGATGGAAACCTTACTACCGTGTTTCCGGTGCCTACCGTATCTCTCAGGATGTACACATCAATGGCATTGATGAGTTGAAAGTACGGGCTGCTTATGGTACAGCGGGTATTCGTCCGGGTTATGATTGGCAATACAGGTATTACTCTTTTTCTACGCCTGGAAATGCAACTGCAGAACAACAAGGAAATCCTTTCTTAAAACCAAGTAATACTGCTGAATTGGAGTTTGGCTTGAATGTGGAGTTCCTTGGAAAATTCTATTTTGAAGGTACCTACGCCAAATCAAAGACTACTGATGCATTATTGGAGGTTCCCTTAATCCCCTTCCTGAATGATGGTTACAACCGTCAGTGGAGAAATGCCGCTTCGTTGGAGTCCAATACCCTGGAATTAACCCTGGGTGCCAACTGGTTCAAGAAGAAGGACCTGAGCTGGAATACAAACATTGTTTTCTCCAAAACCAACCAGCGTATCACCAGCCTCGGAGTTCCTCCATATCTTTCGGGCCCCGATGGTTTGTTCTATATCAAAGCCGGTGAAAGATATGGTGCTATCTATGGATATGACTGGGTAAGAACACTGGATCAAATGGCTCAGCAATTGCCTACTGGTAAAACCATCTCCGATTACGAAGTGAACTCAGACGGTTATGTTGTTCCTGTAGGTTCTCAAGGTACCATCAACGAAAAGCCGATCAAGTTGCTGGATGCCAATGGCAACCTGAACTTTGGTGAGATCGGTAATGGTAACCCTGATTTCATCATGGGTATTTCCAATACACTTAACTGGAAAGGCTTCCAGGTTTATATGCTCATCGACATCAAACAAGGTGGCGATGTGTACAACCGTAAATCACAGTGGTTGACCCGCGATAACCGGAATGGTATCGAGGACATGGCCAATGTGCCTACCAACCTGAAGAAGACACTGGATTATTTCCAGGGCTTCTACGATGTGAATACCAATAACAGGTATTGGGTAGAGGACGCCAGCTTTATCAAACTGCGTGAAGTTGCGATCGGGTATACATTTTCCAAATCTTCTTTGAGCATGTTCAAAGGGGTGGTGAAAGGAATCACGGCCCGTGTAATCGGGCGTAATCTGCTTACGATCTCTGATTATTCTGGTTATGACCCCGAAGTAGGAAGCATCCGGAATCCATTTGATGGAACAGATACATATCCCAACTTCCGTAACCTGGCCTTCTCGCTTCAATTAGACTTTTAATAACACACAAACCAGATAATATGAAAGCAATCAAATCTTTGATCTTCCTCAGCTCCCTTTTTATCATCCTCGAGGGCTGTAAGAAACTCGATGTGGGTAAGAACCCCAACGAGCCGGATTTTGTTGATGTATATTCCAGTGGAACAAGTGTTAAATCAATTGCCTCAAGCCTTTTCAACACTTGGTATAATGGAACACACTCTTACGGAAATAGCCCAGCTATGTTTCTGGCCACAGCTTCCGATAACGTGACCTGTTCCTGGGGTAACCAGGCCATGCGCGATATGAGCTGGGAGCCACGCAATGCCTGGAACAATGCGCCTAACTACACTTACCGCGCCACTACCAAGAACTTCTTCGATTACATGTACAAGTCCATCAACACGGCTTCGAATGTAATGAAGGCTATCAATGCCGGTCTGGAGATCGGAAATGGTGGTGTAGACAATAATCAGGTAAAAGCTTTCTGTAAGTTCAACCAGGGGGTTGCTTATGGTATGCTGGCCCTGTTCTTTGACCGTGGGTTCATCGTAGATGAGAACATCACGATCCCTGATGCCGCTGTCGCCACTGCTTCCACACCTGCGGAAGTAGCTGCTGCTGCTGTAGGCTATCTGGATGAAGCCATTTTGCTCAGCAATAACACCTTCACCATCCCCGCTTCCTGGCTGGGTACAACTGGTGATTATTCCAGTGTGGAGTTCAAAAAACTCTGTAATTCCTGGGCTGCCCGAATACTGGCTAATATGCCCCGTAACAAAACACAACTGGCTGCCGTTGATTGGAACAAAGTGAAAACATATGCGGATGCCGGTCTTACCAGCGACTTCACCATTCAACAGGATGGTTATGTAAACTGGTATGCAGAAGCAGGCGACTACCTCACTTTCCCCGGTTGGGGCAAGGTGGATATGTATGTGGTAAACCTGATGGATAATACCCAGCCTCAGCACTGGGATGATAACTCCAGCTTCCCTACTCCTCCTGAATCCACCAACCCGCAGGACGAGCGTATCTTCACAGACTTTGAATATTCAAGCCTGAACTGGTTCCAGGCTGCACGTGGTTACTACCATTTCTCCAATTACCGCTATGCGCGCTACGACGCTGCATACGCTCTGGGTGATGGTCCCGTGCCTGATTTCATGAAAGCAGAGAATGATATGCTGCGTGCCGAGGCCCGCGCTTACCTGGGCGACCTGGCCGGTGCCGCTGCCATCATCAATGCGGGTACACGTGTAACCCGTGGTAATATGACCCCGGTTGCCGCCACGCTGACCGAGATCGAAAAAGCCATTCACCATGAACGTCATGTAGAACTCTATATCACCGGTATGGGTGTTCAATTCTTCGAAATGAGGAAAAAGAACCTCCTGCAAAAAGGTACACCCCTCCACTGGCCCCTGCCTGGTCAGACCCTGGAGACCTTTGGTGAAAAAGCTCCTTTCTACACCTTTGGTGGTGTAGCCAATGCCGACGGAATCAATACTTCCAACGCCGGCTGGAGATAGTTTTTTCTCGTGTGTTGTTAATAATGCAAGCCCTGGTTTTTACCGGGGCTTTTTTTGTGTGGATAAGCAGCATATGACCAGATACATTCTGTCTGATAGAAATATGTTATTTTTCCGCTAATTCTTTACCAAAACAGTTAATACACATGAGAACACCAAGGATCCTCTGGGTCATGGCGCTGATGCTCTTTGCGCAAATGGCCTGGTCCCAAACAAAAACCGTCACTGGAAAAGTGACCGACGAGAAAAATTTCCCTGTTCCTGGTGCGACCATTAGCGCCGGAGGACGGGTAGTAGGAGTGACCGACAACGACGGTTCGTTCACTATTTCTGTTCCTGAGAACACCAATTCCCTTGAGATCAGCTCAGTAGGTTTCACCAGAAAGGTGGTCGACGTGGGCAATGGGGCATTAAGTGTCCGCCTGGCGCCTGGCTCCAACCAGTCACTCGATGAAGTGGTGGTGGTTGGTTATGGTACCAAACTGAAGCGCGACCTGACGGGTAATATCGCCCGTGTCAAAGGCGCTGAAGTGGCGAATACCCCTGTTCCCAACTTTAATCAGGCCCTCCAGGGCCGCGCCGCCGGTGTATTCGTGGAAGCGAATAACGGTAAGGTTGGCGAAGGCGTAAAGGTGCGGATCCGTGGTGCGGGTTCCATCAGTGCTGCCAATGATCCCTTGTATGTTGTGGATGGAGTGCCGATCAATACTGGTGCACTGTCTGGAAACGCCCTGGCCGATATCAACTTTAATGATGTAGAGTCTTTTGAGATCCTGAAAGACGCTTCCGCTGCAGCCATCTACGGTTCACGTGCTGCCAATGGAGTAGTGCTGATCACTACCAAAAAAGGTAAAGCCGGAAAGACCAACCTGACCGTAAACATGCAGTATGGGGTAAACAAACCCACCCATCTCCGTGGATTCCTGGATGCCGGTGAGTATGTTGAACTCCTGCGCGAGGCAGCCTATAACAGTGACCTGATTGATGGATATGATCCCATCAATAACCCGGGTGATTACCCCGGCTCCTGGTTGGAGTTTGCTGAAAGAAGATTGACCCGTTATTCAGGCTATAGCGATTGGCGTACCCTGGAAACAAATACCAATTGGGAAAAACAAGCCTTTAATGATAAAGCCACCACCAAGATGATCGACATCACTGCTTCGGGTGGTAGCGAAAAGACCCGTTTCTATGTGAGCGCCGGATTGAACGACCAGACCGGTATCCTGATCGGGAATAATTTCCAGCGTATCTCCAGCCGGATGAACCTGGAACATGATGCCAGCGATAAATTTAAACTGGGTCTGAACCTGGGTCTGAGCCGCTCGCTCTCCAACCGGAATACAGACGATAACCAGTTCTCCACCCCCATGCAGTTGGTGGCCCTGGCACCGATCACACCCGTACGCGATTTGAATGGCGATCTGTACGATCGTCCGGTGACCACTTATTATAATGGTCTGATCGAGCTGGAAGATGCCCGTTATACTTCCACAACGTATCGTAACCTCGCAAGTGGTTTTCTGAGTTATAAATTCTTTACCGGATTTAGTTTCCGTACTGAATTGGGTGTGGATATCCAAACCACCAATGATGATGTATTCAAAGGTTCGCGTACCGATGCAGGTGCTTCTACCAATGGATATGGCCAGTCTGACTGGTACCGTACTGTAAACTACAACACCAACAACTATTTCAACTACAGTAAAGCATTTGGCAACCATGACCTGGATGCCACCCTGGGTATGTCCTTCCAGAAATTCAACAATGATTTCACCCGGGTAACCGGTGAGGATTTCCCGGTGGATGCCTTGAAGAAGATCGCCAGTGCCGGTCGTATCACCGGTGGTTCTTCTACTGCTACTGAATCTTCCGTACTGTCTTACTTTGCCCGTGCGAACTACAAGATCAATGATAAGTATCTCTTTTCTTTAAGTGGCCGTGTGGATGGTTCCAGCCGCTTTGGTAAGGATAATAAATATGGGTTCTTCCCGGCTGCTTCTGCCGGCTGGATCCTGAGTGAGGAAAATTTCCTGGCCAATTCCAAAGGCATCAGCTTCCTGAAACTGCGTGCCAGTTACGGATTGACCGGTAACGATGCGGGTTTTGGTGACTTCTCCCAATTGGGTCTCTGGGGTGCTGCAAAATATGGTGGCAACTCCGGACTGGTACCTACGCAATTGGCCAACCCTGAATTGCGCTGGGAAAAATCAGCACAGACTGATATTGGTATCGACTTTGGTTTGTTCAACAACCGCATAACCGGTGAGATCGATTATTATGTACGTAATACCAAAGACCTGATCTATAATGTACCTGTTCCCAGTACCTCTGGTTTTGCCACACAAACCGTGAACATCGGTTCAATGGAAAACAAAGGGGTGGAGATCGTGTTGAACACCACCAATGTAAACGGACGCTTTTTCAAATGGAATACCAGTCTGAACCTGGCACGTAACAAAAACAAAGTTACCCAGCTGGATGGTTTACAAACATCGATCCCCGGCAATGATGGCCGCTACCTCAACTCCCTGATTGTAGGAGAAGGAATCGGGGTATTCTATGGTCCTAAATTCGCTGGTGCTGATCCGCTTAATGGAGATGCCTTGTATTATGAGCAGGATGGCAAGACCCTGACCAACGACTATGATGCGGCAGGGAATTTTGTCGTAGGTGATCCCAATCCGGATTGGATCGCTGGTTTGTCCAATAGTTTTTCTTACAAAGGATTGCAACTCGATGTATTGTTGCAAGGGGTATTTGGCAATCAGATCCTGAACGGAGCCGGTGGATTCATGTCGGCCAGTTTCGACTGGTTTGATAACCAGACCCGCGATCAACTTCGTCGTTGGCAGAACCCCGGTGATATCACCGATGTTCCCCAGCTTCGTTTGGCCGGTGGTAATGGTATCGGCGCTTCCAGCCGTTATGTAGAAAACGGATCTTATGTACGTCTGAAAAATGTGACCCTGGCCTATTCCATCAATTCTTCGGTGCTGAAGAAAGCCCGGATCCAATCGGCAAGAATCTTTGTCACAGGGATCAACCTGCTGACGATCACAGATTACACTGGTTGGGACCCTGAGGTGAATACGGATTATCGTGCCGGTAACCGCAACCAGGGTAGCGATTTCTATGCTGCCCCGCAGATCAAGTCACTCACCTTCGGTATCAATCTTGGTTTCTAACCCTAAAACCCAGTAAAAATGAAGAAAGTAATATATAGTCTACTGATCGCTTCCCTGGTGGCTTCTTCCTGTGGCAAGAAGCTTGACCTGCTCCCGCAGCAGAGTGTGGCGGAAGAAGTAGCCCTGAACTCAGATGCCAACGTAAAGAAGGTACTCAATGGGGCCTATGATGCCCTGAGTATCGGCGACCTTTACGGCGGTAATGTTTCCCTCTATGCGGAATTACTTGCCGCGGATGATGAGATCCGTTGGGAAGGTACATTTAACGAACCCCGTGAGATCTGGCTCAAGCAGATGATCACGACCAATAGTTTTGTTCGTGATACCTGGATCGAAGGCTACAAAACGATCAATGTGGCCAACAATATCCTCAGCGCGATTGCGGTGGTGGACCCAGGCGATCAGGACAGAGTGGAAGGTGAGGCCTTGTTTATCCGCGCCGCCGTTTATTTTGAATTGGTAAAATTCTACGCCAAACCTTTTAGCGATGGAAACGCCTCTTCGAATCCCGGTCTGCCGCTGATTCTAACCCCCACCCGTGGTATTGATGCAAGCTCCTATGTAGCCCGTAGCACGGTGGCCAACACCTATGCGCAGATCATCACCGATCTTACCGAGGCAGAGAACCTCTTGCCCGAAGAGAACGATGTATATGCTACCAAGGCAGCCGCTGCCGCCTTGCTATCCCGCGTGTATTTACAACAAGCCGATTATGCCGGTGCCCGCGATGCGGCCAACCGTGCAATTACCGCGGCTACCAATGCCGGTCTGTCCCTGGTTACTGATTATGCAGATGCCTTTAACAATACCGAAAATTCTTCGGAAGATATCTTCGCCATTCAGGTGTCTGACCAGGATGGAGATAACAGCATGCACCTGTATTGCTCCATTCCTGATTTTGGCGGACGTGATGGAGATGTATCCATTCAACAGAAACACCTTGATTTCTACACGCCAGGTGACGACCGTCTCAACCTGTTTTATGTTGGAGCCGGTGGTACCCGTACCGGTAAATGGAAACAACAATACCGGGTGATCCCCGTGATCCGCCTTTCGGAAATGTACCTTACCCGTGCAGAATGTAATTTCCGCCTCGGTACTACCGTTGGTGATACACCGATCAATGACCTGAACCAGACACGTTCCCGTGCCGGCATCGCTTCCCCTACCATTACGCTCGCTGCCATCCTGCTCGAGCGCAAACTCGAACTGGCGCATGAAGGCCAGGCTGTGCATGATCTTCGCCGCCTGAAAAACAGTGCCGATGGTTTTGCTTACAATGCCAATGAAATGGTATTCCCGATTCCCCAGCGCGAGATTGATGCGACAAATGGGGTGGTTGCGCAGAACCCGGGGTATTGAGGGGGGAGACGTGAGAGACGTGAGACGTGAGGCGTGAGGCGTGAGAAGTGAATGGTGAATAGTGAATAGTGAATGGTGAGGAAAATAATGTATAAGCAAAAGGGTCAATAGTTTTCACTATTGACCCTTTTTTATATCTTTCACTATTCACTATTCACTATTCACTATTCACCATTC